>NZ_VPCG01000001.1:0-205375 GCF_013418355.1 Acinetobacter sp. YH12151
GTACGACTGGTGATTCATACGATAATGCTTTGGCTGAAACGGTGAATGGCTTATACAAAACAGAGGTGATTGAATATCTAAAAGCAGATTGGCAAGGTTTAGCAGATGTACAACTTGCGACACTAAACTGGGTAGATTGGTTCAATAAAAAGCGTGTACACAGTGCACTGGGTTACAAGTCGCCTTTTGAGTTTGAAGCAATGTACTATGATAAGATTAACCCGTTAGGTCAGGTGGCCTAACTTAAATAAAAAAGTCTCCGACAAACCCGGTACGGTTCAAGCCTTGGAAGGATCAGCAAGCGAGGTCTATAGAGCGGAACGAATTATTAAAGACAGTCAAACGGCTAGGCAGATCGCTTTGGAAAAAGTGGTCTGGTTATCACCGTCGAAGTTTGGTTGAAACCAAGATGCATTGCATCAAATTATTAGGCGATAAATTAACAGCGCGGAGTTTTCCAAGTCAGGTGAATGAGATCCATGCACGCATGGCAGTCTTGAATAAATTCACAGAATTAGGTCGCCCTCATACCCAAGTTGTCTCTTAAATTTGAGTAGCTTAAGGGAACTCAGCCTTTCAAACCTTTATGCAACAAAGCCTAAGCCAAGTAGTTGAAATCAAGATTAATAAGCAACATAAATTACTTTTTCCAATAAAATAGACACATGATGAAAGATAATATGTTTCAAAATTCTTATTATTCAATAAAAGGAATAACTTAACCTGAGTAAAATATATAAAAAAGACATTTAAAATATTTTAAAAAATAACAATATATTATCAAGTAAAATATATTAAAAACATATGCTCATGATATTTATGCTTAAATTCAACAACTCAGTCTAAGTATTAATATTCTTCAAAATGGAATAAAACATGCAAAAGGTAATTGTTCTAAACAGTTTTTTAATAAACGAATATACGATACGTAACATTGAATCACGTATAACGACTAAGTTGTTTCCAATTTATATTGACTTTAATAAAAGATATTTATCAATCAGACTGATATTAATTTTGGTAATTTTTTATTTTTAAAAAGCTTTTATTAACTTAATGTTAGCCAAATAATAAGCCTCTTAAAAAAAAGAGGCTTATTCACTTTAAGGTTTATCTTAGATATTCACAACTTTAACAATAATCGTTTGGGTATCTTCCTGCTCTTCAGCCAGATGTAAACGTTTAAGCTCTTTGCTTTTTACTTTGAACTGTAAATTCTGATAAGAAATCGTGCTTGGAATCTGATCAAAATATTGACCATCAGCATCAATTTCTTCCTGAAATAATGGTGTACCCAATTGGTAGTCAAGACTTTTTAAGACTACATATTTTACTGTGGTTTTCATTCTAACGCCCTACTTTCACTAAGCACTTTATTTTTATTTTTACCACTGTTCAGCTTGAGAAGAAACCTCTATTTGAAAAAATAGTCTAAGCTTTAACCACTCAGGTTTTATGATCAAATCAGTATCAAATTGTACTAATCCATGAAAAATTTTAACTTTCATAAAAATATAAATATACTCGGAGTTGAACGACAGAAAAAATCTGTCTAAATTAAGCTAAAACCACTCCCATCATAAAGAAAATATAGAGACTATGATAAAGACCTGTTGCAACTTACTCGAAGAGAAAAATATAAAAATTGCCTTTATTGAAAGCGCAAGCTCTGGATATCTATGTAGCCAGTTTTCCATCTGTAAAAGTGACGGCGCCGAAATTCTGGCCGGTGGATTGGTCTGCTACGATGTTGCTGTAAAAACTTCGGTATTAAACATTCCCCAGACTTTGATCAATAGTTACACTGCCGAATCCATGCCAGTTACTGTTGCCTTGGCAGAAGCGGGTAAAAAGATGTTCCGGGATGCAGACTGGATTATTGCCTGTACAGGTTTGCTTAAACCCGGTGGTAGTGCGACACCAGAGAAACCGGAAGGGACTTTTTTTGTAGCAATTAATGATGGTACTCAAGTGCATCAATTCCAGTATTATTTGAAAGGTACTCCACTCGAACGTCTGAATAAACTGTCTGCCGTGGTTGCACACGATATGATTAATCTACTCAATCATTAATCTAGTTTTATAATTACGCCGCAACAAGCTTCATTATTTCTACTGTATTTTAAGATAGATTAGCATGATCAAATGCTAATCTATTTTTTGCGGGTAGAATAACCATGAATATTAAAACTGCGCTGTTTCTGCTCCCTCTTGGCTTGCCCAGTCTGGCTTTTGCTACGGTCGGTGGCCCACAAAATATTGAAATTCTAGGCTATGAAGTCAAAGAGCAAAAGCTCTATGTCATGCGTCATTACCTTGATGGTCGTGGGCGCTTGCCACAGCTGTATTATTATAATTTTAAATCCGCAAAACCGAATCAGTTGATTCAGGTCAACTCCTTATATATCAATCCAAAAACCAAACGTATTGATTATGACCAAGACAGTCGCAAGTTTGATCAGGACATTGCCAAAATCAAAAAACGTTTAGTTCCACTGAGTCCGATTCAAAGTTCAAAGCCACAACTTAAAATTTTAAAAACCACAACAGGGACGGCAGCTGCCTGGTACGATCCACAAGAAAAAGTGCCAAAATGGACTTATCAATATCAAGTCAAATCTGGCTCACAAAAAAGTCCGACCCATCAAGCGGTCAGTTATCAGCAAGGTCTAAAAATTAGCCAGGCCTATAAAGTTCCTAAACAGAATAAAACGCTGGTGACAGTCAAGTATTTGGGGATTCCTTTTGAAACAGGCTATAGCATTGAAGATCCAGTCCTGTTAAGTCGATAAAAAATAAGGTCTCGATTGAGACCTTATTTTTTATTCAAGATATTAATAAATATTAAGCCGCTGTAGAACGCTCGGCGATCGGTACTACTTTACGCAGTTCAGGCCCAGTATAATCCGCGCTTGGACGGATAATACGGTTGTCTGCACGCTGTTCCATCACATGTGCTGCCCAACCTGTGACACGTGACATGACAAAAATCGGGGTAAACAGCTTGGTTGGAATGCCCATAAAGTGATAAGCCGAAGCATGGAAGAAATCGGCATTACAGAATAATTTCTTCTCACGCCACATCACTTCTTCGCAGCGCACTGAGACCGGATACAGTACCGTATCACCGACATCTTTGGCTAAACGCTCAGACCAGATTTTGATGATGCCATTACGCGGATCATTGTCTTTATAAATCGCATGACCGAAGCCCATAATTTTTTCTTTACGTTCCAGCATGCCCAGCATTTCACGTTCAGCTTCTTCAGGCGAAGTCCAGTTTTCGATCATATCCATTGCAGCTTCGTTAGCACCGCCATGTAGAGGGCCACGCAAGGAACCGATTGCACCGGTAATACAAGAATGCATGTCAGATAAAGTCGATGCACATACACGCGCCGTAAAGGTCGAAGCATTAAATTCATGCTCTGCATATAGAATCAGAGAAACATTCATCACCTGTTCATGCAGTTCATTTGGCTTTTCGCCACGTAATAAATGCAGGAACTGTGCACCGATTGAATCATCATCGGTATTTTCTTCAATACGTACACCGTCATGACTATAACGATACCAGTAACAGATAATTGCCGGTAAAGTGGCAAGAATACGGTCTGCAATATCCTGTTGCTGTTCAAAAGACAGTTCAGTTTCAAGATTGCCCAGCATCGATACGCCAGTACGCATCACATCCATCGGATGAGAATCGGCAGGAATACGCTCTAGCACTTCTTTTAAGGCTTGAGGTAGCGTGCGCAAAGATTTTAATTTGGCTTTATAGGCAACTAACTGCTCTGAAGTTGGCAGTTCGCCAAAGAAAATCAGATAAGCCACTTCTTCAAACTGGCAATGTTCAGCCAGATCCTGTACGTCATAACCGCGATAGGTCAGACCTGCACCACTTTTGCCTACAGTTGAGAGTGAAGTTTTCCCTGCCACTTGTCCACGCAATCCTGCGCCGGTGAGTACTTTTCCTTCAGCCATTTTTTTAATTCTCCTGTTTAAACAGTTTATCTAATGTGTCTTCGAAGCTGTGATAATCTAAAAATTCGTAGAGTTCTTTGCGTTGCTGCATAATATCCAGCACATTCACCTGAGTGCCGTGTTCACGCACCGAACGCATCACTTCAAGGGCTGCCTTTTGCATGGCACGTGTCGCTGATAATGGATACAGCACCATGCCAATACCCTGCTCTGCCAACTCATTTACCGTATAATACGGTGTATCACCAAATTCGGTAATATTTGCCAAGACTGGCACACCAACTGCATCGCATACGGTGCGATACATGGTGATATCGGTCATCGCTTCGGCAAAAATTGCATCTGCACCCGCTTCAACACAGGCACAAGCACGATCAATCACCGCTTGCAGGCCTTCTTTTTGTAGCGCATCGGTACGCGCCATGACCACAAAGTTTGCATCGGTTTTCGCATCGACCGCCGCTTTAATACGATCGACCATTTCCTGCTGTGACACGATTTCTTTATTTGGACGATGACCACAACGCTTTTGTGCCACCTGATCTTCAATATGCACCGCGGCTGCACCAGCTGCAATCATCTGTTTGATCGTGCGAGCAATATTTAATGCACCGCCCCAACCGGTATCGATATCGACCAATAAAGGTGTATCAACACGTTCTGTAATCCTGCGTACATCTTCCAGAACATTATCCAGACTGGTCATGCCCAGGTCAGGCAAACCATAAGAATAATTCGCGACACCCGCACCTGATAAATAAATGGCTTTATAACCGACTTGTTTGGCCATCATGGCAGCATAGGCATTTACCGTACCCATAATTTGCAATGGTTTCTCGACTTCAAGTGCTTGTCTAAATCTTAGACCTGCAGACATTTGTTCTGTCATCTTCCTTTTCCACAGTCTTGGCTATAATTATTGAAACTCGAGTATACTCATTTGGCTTGCTCATTCCACAATCTGATAGAACAAATACTCTAAAACTTTAGTCAAATTTTTAAGTTTTACTTTACCTAATCCGGCAAATACTGCGCTTATGCGGTCCAATTATGAAATATGTACATATATTTGCTATGATGGCATTTCAATCTTTATTGACATGTTGATGTATTATCTCCTATGCAAGACCTCGTCCTAGAACCGCTCGCCAAAGACCTGCCGCAGACCAAACGTGGTCATGAGCGCTGTATTGCGCTGCTGAACAGTGCAACCGAGCTGTTTCTGGAACGGGGTTATGATGCTGTGTCTCTCGATGATATTGTTCAGCATGCAGGTGGCTCCAAAGCCTCCATTTATAAGTACTTTGGCAATAAAGAAGGCTTGTTTAAGGCCATCTGTGATTATCGTCGTATCAAGTTTTTTGAAGATATCAGCATTCCGATCGAACTGATGGCACTGGATTTTCGTAGTTATCTGGTTCACACCTTGCTGAATTTTTATCATCAGATCATGCAACCTGAAAACTCGGCCTTCATGCGTCTGGTTCTGGAACAGAGTCAGCGTAATCCAGAACTGGCTCAGCATATTCATGAACACGGTCCTGTACATGTCCAGAGTGCGATTGCCACTGCATTAGAACAGGCAGATGCACAAGGCTTATTGCATTGTGAAAATCCGCAATATTCGGCTCAGCTATATTTTGGTATTTTGCGTAATCTGGAATGGCGCATCCTGATGGGAATTTCCATACAAGAAGATGATCAGGAAATCGACAAATACATCAGTTATTGTGTGGATCGCTTTTTAGACGGTCATCAAAAAGTCTAGTTTTTTTGCATTTTTCATTGCTTATAGTATATTAGCCGATTCCGTATTTTTTCTTAAACTAACCAACAACTGATTGTTGATCGAGTTTTTCGGCAATTATTGTGGAGTAACGAATGGCTCTCCGTCACTTTCTCACCTTACGCGATTTATCAACTTTAGAACTTAACCAGATTTTGCAACGCGCAATTGAGCTTAAGCGCAAACAGCATAACAATGAAGTGTTCCAACCATTTGTTGGTAAAGTGATGGGCATGATTTTTGAGAAATCGAGTACCCGTACGCGTGTTTCGTTTGAAGCTGGCATGAGCCAATTTGGTGGTAGCGCAATTTTCCTGTCTTCTCGCGATACCCAGTTAGGCCGCGGTGAACCGATTGAAGATTCTGCACGCGTGATTTCAAGCATGCTAGATATCGTGATGATCCGTACTTTCGGTCATGATATCGTGGAACGTTTTGCATCTTATTCAAAAGTTCCTGTGATTAATGCTTTAACAGATGATCACCATCCTTGCCAGTTACTTGCTGACATGCAGACCTATGTAGAGCAACGCGGCTCAATCGAAGGTAAAACTGTTGCCTGGATCGGTGATGGCAACAACATGTGTAATTCATATATTGAAGCAGCACACATGTGGGGCTTTAATCTGAAAATTGCAGCGCCAAAAGGTTATGAACCACAAGAAAAATTCCTGTCTGAATTTGCGCATTGTGTTGAACTGGTCGATACCGCTGAAGATGCAGCCGTGAATGCTGACCTGATTGTGACTGACGTTTGGGCAAGCATGGGCCAGGAAGAAGAACAAAAAATCCGTGAGAAAGCATTTGCAGACTATCAAGTGAATGAACGCCTGATGGATCTTGCGCATCCGGATTGTTTGTTTATGCACTGCTTACCTGCGCACCGCGGCGAAGAAATTTCAGAAAACTTGCTTGACCATAAAAATGCCGTGGTTTGGGATGAAGCTGAAAATCGCTTGCACGCGCAAAAAGCCCTGGTTGAATTCCTGATTAATGAAAATCTGAAAAAAGACTAAATTAAAAGCTGAATCTTCACAAATTAAGCACCAATCTCTGGTGCTTTTTTTGTCTCAGCTCTTATAATCATGATTGAAATGGAATAAAAAGTGATGTCATACAATGCAAAATAAATATTGGGCCTTGGCACTATTGGCAGGTTTTAGCAGTGCCACCTTCTCTGTTCATGCTTCTGAATTTGACCAATATCTTCAGGAAAAAAATATTATTGACAGCAAATTTAAAATTCAGAAAAAAGCTGAACTGAATGAATTACTCGCGGTACTCAGTGCAGAAGATTCCAGAACTTTACCTTTACAGATCGATCAGAATACAATTATTGAACAATTACAGTTAAGTGCCAATAAGACCACATTGAAAGGTTTAATCACCACACCGGATTTTAGCCAATTTGAAAAAGATCTGGGCCGCAAAGAAGTGATGAAAATGATCCGTAATAATCTGCTCAATAATTGCGAGATTTTCTTTGAGCATCGCTATCAGATTGAAAACCCATACAAGGTCGAGCTCAGCCTAAGCTCGCAAACACAAACCTATAAAACTGATATTTCCCAGAAAGATTGCAAATTGAAATAGTCTAAAGAAATAAGATATTGGCGTTTATTCAGGATTAAAACATCAAGAAAACAAAGAGGTCGCTATAGCTACCTCTTTTTGATGAGGTTTGCTGTTATATCCTGCTAACGCACCAAACCTTGCGGCTGTAGAATTATAATCAGTGCCCCCAGTATTACCACCATCCCGCCAAGCAAATCCCAACGTGACAGTGTGACTTGATCAACGAAGCGCAACCACATTAGCGCCGAAAAAATATAGATGCCACCATAAGCGGCATAAATCCGTCCAGAAGCAGCCGGATGCAAGGTGAGTAGCCAGACAAAAGCCGCCAAAGCCAGAGCTGTCGGAATCCACAACCAGTGACTTCTCCCCTGATTTAAAATCAGGTAGGGAAAATAACAGCCTAAAATTTCCATCAATGCCGTGACCAGAAACAGGCAAAAAGTGGTGAGCAGCTTGGTAATTTGAATATCCATGATTTGTCTTTTGAACTGTATGAATGAATTTGATGATTTAAAATATGAGTGCATGAAAAAACCCGTGCTTGCACGGGTTTTATTTTTTCATATTGATTAAGCAGGTTCAGCAGTCTGGTCTTCAAAGACTTCAAGTTTTAAGCCAACAGCTTTACCATTTTCTTTCTTCACCGACACTGCAACATTACCGCCATTTTCAGCCAGTTCACCAAACAGGATCATTTCTGCCAATGGTTTTTTCAGGTGTTCCTGAATCAGACGCTGCATTGGGCGTGCGCCCATTAAACGGTCATAGCCTTGCTCTGACATCCATTCACGCGCACTCTGATCCACTTCCAGCATGACTTTCTTATCATCAAGTTGCGCTTGAAGTTCGGTCAGGAATTTATCCACGACATTTTCAATGATGCTGCTTGGCAATGCCTTGAACTGAATCACGCCGTCGAGACGGTTACGGAATTCTGGCGAGAAAGCTTTCTTCATCGCTTCCTGATTATCGTTACTATTGTCCTGTTCCATAAAACCAATGCTGACACGCGAAATACTTTCAGCCCCAATATTGGTGGTGAGTACCAAGACCACGTTACGGAAATCAGATTTACGCCCGTTGTTATCGGTCAATGAACCATGATCCATAATCTGCAATAACAGGTTAAAGACATCTGGATGCGCTTTTTCGATCTCATCAAGCAATAGCACACAATGTGGATTTTTATGAATCGCATCAGTCAACAAACCACCCTGATCAAAACCGACATAGCCCGGAGGTGCACCGATTAAACGCGACACTGCGTGGCGTTCCATGTACTCGGACATATCAAAGCGAACCAGCTCTACGCCCATCTGCTTAGCCAGCTGCTTGGTCACTTCGGTTTTACCGACACCGGTTGGGCCAGCAAAAACAAAGCTGCCCACAGGTTTATCTGGAGATTTCAAACCGGCACGAGACAGTTTAATGGCAGACGCTAAAGCTTCGATCGCTTCATCCTGACCAAAGACCACCCGTTTCAGATCGCGCTCAAGATTTTCCAGTACGCTCTTGTCATCTTTAGAGACCGTTTTTGGTGGTATACGCGCAATTTTCGACACGATATCTTCGATGTTTTCTACCGTGATCAAACTGTCATCTTGTTCAGCTTTTAAACGGCGCTGCGCACCTGCTTCATCAATCACGTCAATGGCTTTATCTGGCAAGAAACGGTCATTGATGAACTTCGCAGAAAGTTCAACCGCAGATACCAATGCCTGATCGTCATATTGCACATGATGGAAATCTTCAAACTTCGATTTCAGGCCACGTAGGATATCAATGGTTTCAGAAATAGATGGCTCATTCACATCGATTTTCTGGAAACGGCGTGACAAAGCATGATCTTTCTCAAAAACCTGACGGTATTCCTGAAAAGTGGTTGAACCAATGCAACGTAAAGTGCCATTGGCCAATGCAGGCTTGATCAGATTCGATGCATCCATGGTGCTGCCCATACTGGAGCCTGCACCAATAATCATGTGAATTTCATCAATAAACAGCACAGCTTCAGGTTTCTTTTTCAGCGCATTTAAAAGCTGTTTCAGGCGTTTTTCAAAGTCACCACGGTATTTTGTTCCGGCAACCAATGCTCCAATATCCAGACTGAAAATTTCAGCATTTTCGAGTGGTTTTGGCGCTTTACCATTAACGATCAACCATGCCAAACCTTCTGCAATCGAGGTTTTACCGACCCCCGGATCACCGACAAGAAGTGGGTTGTTTTTACGGCGGCGGCACAGAATTTGAGCGGCACGTTCAATTTCTTTTTCACGACCAATCAGTGGATCGGTCTTGCCTTTTTGCGCTTCGATATTGAGATTCGTCGTATACAGTTCAAGCGGACCTGAACTGGCTGAAGATGCAGACTCACCATCGAGGTCTTCAATTTCTTCTTCACCTTGTACTTCTTCTTTACGCGTACCATGAGACAGGTACTGAGTTAGCGTAAGGCGATTAATTTGATGACGTTTCAATAGATAGACGGCAAATGAGTCACGCTCAGAATACATTGCAACCAGAATATCAGCACCTTCTACAGTCCGATCACCACCGCTAGATTGCACGTGAAAAATCGCGCGCTGCAAGATCCGGTCAAAACTTTCTGTTGGGTGTGGTGCCTGATCACTATTTTCACCAAGCTTAGGGGTATGCTGTTCTACGTATTCTTCTAACTCCTTGCGCAACACGATAATGTCTGCGCCACATGCTTTAAGCGCATTTACGGCAGAGTCATTGTCAAGCAAGGCTAATAATAAATGTTCTACGGTCAGGAACTCATGTCTCTTTTGACGAGCCATGCTGACAGCCAAACGTAGTGATACTTCTAATTGACGACTGAGCATGTAACCCCCTTAATCTTTAGGCTCTATTTGGCAAAGTAATGGATGACCTTGTGATCGAGCATAATTATTGACTTGGTTCGCTTTGGTTTCCGCAATGTCTCGAGGATAGACCCCAGCTACACCCTTTCCTTCATAATGTACAGTTAGCATTACTTGTGTAGCTTGGTCAAGATTCATTGCAAAGTATTGTTGTAAAATTTCAATTACAAATTCCATCGGGGTATAGTCGTCGTTCATTAAAACGACAGCATATAAGGGCGGACGTTTCAGTTCTGGCGGTGCAGTCTGCACAGCAAGGTCAGAATCATCACCTTCCAAAGGTTCATTTGCTAAACGCGGGCTGATATGCCAATCAACAATTCCAGATTCATAAAAAGAATTTTTGATATCACTTAAACACATTTGACGTTTATTGCTTGGCATAAGATTTATATTTCACACTTAATTTGCATTTGCTTCGGTTTTCGGAATTTCTGACAAGGCGGCAGACTGATTTTCAACTGCTTTGCCCTGTTCCCAGCTAAAACGACGGATCACCGGTTTGGCACCGCTGAGACGTATCTCAATAAATTCTGGCTTAAAGCCTTTTGGCATGCTCCAGCGACCTGTTAAACGCTCATAATTTTCAAAATTAAAGTTTTTGTCTTCCAGTGGCACCACCAGAATTTCAGTCCCTTTAATCAAGCGTAATTCAATACTCCCGGAGGCACGACTTTTGCCTGGACTGACCTGAACCAGATCAATCTGATATTCAAAGGCATTTTCCGGCAAAGGTTTAATCGACAGGTTTTGAACCGCCAATGCCAAACCACCACGCTGACGCAAAATTTCGCGATAAATGGTTCCCACACTTTCGGCCTGCACCTGTTCATCACGTGCCTTGGTCATGGCCAGATACAGATCATTGGCATTGCTAACCGCCAGATCACGCTCCTGAACCGCAGTATTCAGTGTCTTGTTCAGTGTTTCCAGACTGGCTTTTTGTGTCTGTACCACATCGACCAGTTGCTCTGCATCTGCATCATAACCCGCCGCAGTCAAACCCTGACGGTGTCCTACGGTATATCCGAGCACACCACTACTCAAGATCAATACAGCCGCACCAATGACCAAGGACGTATTGCCTTTCATCAAAGATTTTTTTGCAGCTGGTTCCTGAGGAATGGTCGTATTTGACTCGTTATTCGGCATTTTGATCTCTTGTTTGCTTTATTCAAGACACACATTTAAATCCAAATCTAAATGTGTGTGAAGTTCTAATACGTTTCTTATGGTAATAAACCAATATTATTTAAGCCAGCATCTTCGGCAAATCCGAACATCAGGTTCATGTTTTGTACGGCCTGACCTGCTGCACCTTTCACCAAGTTATCCTGTACAACCAGGACTACCAGCTTGGTCGGTTGCGGCTTGTACAAGGCTATACGCAACTGATTGGCACCACGCACTGAACGGGTTTCTGGTGAGCTGCCTGCTGGCATGACATCGACAAAAGTTTCATTGGCATAGAACTGTTCATACAATGCCTGTAAATCTGCTGCTTGTCCTGCTTCAGTGAGATCGATGTAGATGGTCGACAACATACCACGGATCATTGGCACCAAATGCGGAACAAATAAAATGTGATCAAACACATCTTTTTGACCTGAGATATTTTCCAGAGCTTCGACAATTTCAGGATGATGGCGGTGACCTGCTACGCCATAGGCTTTAAAGTTATCGGCATTTTCAGTATAGATGCCGCCCAAGCTTGCTTTACGACCTGCACCCGACACACCTGATTTCGCATCAATAATAATGCTTTCAGGTTTCACTAATGCGTCACTTGATGTTAATACTGGCGCCAGACCCAACTGAACCGTGGTTGGATAACAACCCGGGTTTCCAACTACATTGGCCTGTTTAATTTGTTCACGATTCAATTCAGATAAACCGTAAACAGAGTCTTTTAACAGTTCTGGACAAGCATGTTGCATGCCATACCATTTTTCAAACTGTTGCAGATCTTGTAAACGGAAATCTGCAGCCAGGTCAATGACTTTGGTCTTTGCAGCCACAAGCGCTTCGGCATGTTTCATGGCAACACCATGCGGCGTTGCAAAAAACACGACATCACATTTTTTAAGTTCATCGATATTTAAATCTGAATATTGAAGATCGGTATGTCCGCGTAAACTTGGGAACATGTCATCTACACGGCGACCATTTTCGGTACGTGATGTTAGTACATTCACCTGTACATTTGGGTGTCGTAGTAAAAGACGCAACAATTCAACGCCTGTATAACCTGTACCACCGACAATACCAACAGTAATCACGATCACTACCTCAAATCAAAGTTTCCATTTCGTAACTGCGTAGTATGACAGGAAGTTGAGGTTTTCTAAACTGTTTCAGCGGGGATTACTGGTTTTTTATAAGTACTGAACACAATTTCAAAATTAAAGAGAGATGGAAAAGTAATATCTATATTGCTTAGGCTATTTTAAGCCCTTATCTCCCTCTCATTCTCTATTCAGTTCAATTTTAAGCTTCCCACCAATATGGCAACGGCGTATTTTTTAGCATTTTCCGATGCTGTTGAAAATTTGCATCATGTTTCTGAACTTCCGCCCAAAAAAGTGAACTATGATCAAAATATTGGGTATGTGCCAGTTCATGTACCGCGACATAACGGGTAATTTCTTCGGGAAATAGCACCAAAGCACTATTCAGCATAATGTCATGCTGAGCAGAACAACTGCCCCAGCGGGTTTTGGGTTGGCGAATATTGCACTTTTTAAAAGGCAGATTGCATTGCTGTGAGACAAGATTTAAATATAGGGGAAGCTGGTCTTTGGCATAGCTGATGACAAAGGCTTTTAAATATTCCTCAGGATGTCGATCACTGACACAGAGCTGTAACTTCTCAGAATCAAAAACAAAGTTATGTTTCTGGCTTTGATAATAAATCTGAACTGGCACGTTTAAATTAAACAACTGTAGCTCAGTTGGTAGCGTTCGGTCTATTTTTTGGACTTTTTCCTGCTGCGATTGCCAGGTTTTAATCAGCCATTGTTCTGATTGTTTTAAAAATTCTTGAACTTGGCGCTGTGTACAAAACTGCGGCACAGTTAATTTAATTTGCGT
Source organism: Acinetobacter sp. YH12151 (assembly GCF_013418355.1). NCBI lineage: Bacteria > Pseudomonadati > Pseudomonadota > Gammaproteobacteria > Moraxellales > Moraxellaceae > Acinetobacter > Acinetobacter sp. YH12151. The sequence continues at coordinate 13,324 of NZ_VPCG01000001.1, forward strand.
CGGCTCTACACGCAGTCTCAAGCGTGTTGCGCGTAATTTTCGAGTGATTTGGATTTCAGGGAGGTTTGGAATCATATTTTATTGATTTTATTTTTAATCCTCCCTAACCCTCCTTTTTTCAAAGAGGGGCTTTTAAAAGTCTCCCTTCTTGCACTTGTTTTAAAGCAGTGCTTTAAAACTTCGCTCAGGGAGATTTAGGGGGATTTAATTTATAAAATTAAAGGATTAAACCGCAGTACGTTCTTCAATACCATCATTGGTTGCCACAATTGCGATGTCCGCTTTATTAATCGCAAAAATTCCGTTACAGACCACGCCAGGAATATTGTTAAGCGTTTTTTCAAGCTCGAGTGCATTTAAGATATTCAGATTATGCACATCTAAAATCACATTACCATTGTCAGTCACGACACCTTCACGATATGCAGGATCACCGCCCAGAGAGACAATTTTACGTGCAACCGCAGAACGTGCCATAGGAATTACTTCAACTGGCAGTGGGAAATCGCGTCCTAATTGTCCGACCCATTTTGAATCATCCACGATACACACAAATTTTTTCGCAATCGATGCCACAATTTTTTCACGTGTCAGTGCTGCACCACCACCTTTGATCATATGCAAATGACGATCAATTTCATCTGCGCCGTCGACATAAGCATCTAGTCCGCCGACAGAGTTCATATCGACCACTTCAATGCCTAACTTCTTAAGACGTTGCGCCGTTGCTTCAGAACTTGCCACAGCCGCTTCTAACTGAAGTTCTGGCAATAAATCGATTAAAAAGTTAACCGTACTTCCGGTACCTACGCCTAAAATGCCGCCTTTTGGTAAGTGTTTCAGAGCAGCACGGGCCGCTGCTTGTTTTTTCTCATCTTGGGTTGCATATAGACTCATGGCTTCACTCAACTATTTTGGACTTTTGCAGTATTTTCGAACCGCAAAGCCGTATGGTTTGTTACAATAAGCGCCTATTTTAAACTGTTAGATGGAAAATTAACATGCTGTCTCGTTTGGTTCGGCAAATATTACAAGCAACGGTCTACGATGTTGCAATCGAAACTCCACTCGAAGCAGCACCACGAATTAGCGAACGACTCAATAATAACATCCGCTTTAAACGTGAAGATTTACAACCGGTTTTTTCATTCAAGCTACGCGGTGCTTATAACCGCATTAGTCAATTGCCTAAATCTCAACTGGAACGTGGTGTCATCACAGCTTCAGCAGGCAACCATGCGCAAGGCGTGGCATTATCGGGTAAAAAATTGGGTATTCGCGCCATTATCGTAATGCCAAAAACAACACCAGATATTAAAGTCCAAGCGGTAAAACGCCTTGGGGGTGAAGTTGTTTTACATGGTGACTCATTCGACGTTGCCAACAAATATGCAATTCAACGTGCTCAAGAAGATGGCATGACTTTTATTCCGCCTTATGATGATGAGCTGGTGATGGCGGGTCAAGGTACCATTGCCAATGAAATTCTGCGTCAATGGCGTGATGTCGATTATGTATTTGTAGCGGTAGGTGGCGGTGGCCTGATCGCAGGTGTGGCAGCCTACCTGGGTGATGTTGCCCCGCATGTCAAAGTCATTCCGGTGGAATATGACGAATCGGCATGCTTAAAAGCAGCTTTAGAGGCCAATGAACGTGTCATTTTACCTTCTGTGGGTTTATTCGCTGACGGTACAGCCGTCGCACAAATTGGTGAAAAACCATTTGAAGTGATTCGCCTGCAAAAGTCAGATAATTCTGGCCCGATCGTAGAACCACATGTGGTACTGGTCAATACCGACGAAATTTGTGCAGCCATTAAAGATACTTATGACGAATGCCGCAGCATTGTCGAACCCTCAGGTGCTATGGCATTGGCCGGCATTAAAAAATATGTCGAAGAACATAAAATCGAAGGCAAAAATATGGTGTCGATTGTATGCGGTGCCAATATGAACTTCGACCGTTTGCGTTATATCGCCGAACGTACCGAACTCGGTGAACGTAAAGAAGCGATTTTTGCCGTGACGATTCCGGAACAGAAAGGTTCATTCCTCAACTTCTGTCGCGCTTTGCAAGGTCGCAATATTACCGAATTTAATTACCGTGCCAGTGATGTCTCTGCTGCTCAAGTATTTGTTGGGATCAGCTTAAAAAATGGTGAAAAAGAACGTCAGGAAATTTATGAAACGCTAAAATTCCAGTATGATGTCGATGACCTGTCTGATGATGAAGTGGCAAAACTGCATATTCGTTACCTGATTGGTGGTCATGCCGATATTGAAAATGAACGCCTGTTCCGGGTGGAATTTCCAGAACGTCCTGGTGCTTTATTAATGTTCCTGGAACGTCTTGGCCCAACGCATAACATTACCCTGTTCCATTACCGTAACCACGGCGCTGCGGAAGGGCGTGTTCTGGTGGGTCTGGAGGCGACCGATGCGCAGCAGAATCCGGATGGCTTGATTGAAACCCTTGAAACCATTACATATCCATATCAGGAAATTACCAATAATCTGGGCTATCAGCGCTTCCTGAAGTAATTGTTAAAATATAGACCGCCTTTCGAGGCGGTTTTTTATGTGCAACTCAAAATCATGATCATACTATTTATCTCGGCATAGCTTGCTGAATAGCAGCGCAATTTTTACGAAATTCTCTTACACTAAAATTGAGATGTAATAAAAATAGTTAGGACAATATTCATGGCATTATTTGCAGTGATTGGGCTGGGTAGTTTTGGTGCGACTGTGGCCACGCAACTGATCAGTCTGAATCATGAAGTGATCGGAATCGATCTGAATAAAAAATATGTAGAAAATATTTCTAATCAACTGACCCATGCTGTAATTGCCGATGCAACCGATGAGCATGTGCTGGATGAACTGAATGTGCAGCGTTGTGATGCCGTAGTCGTGGCGATCGGAGAAGATATTGAAGCCAGTATTTTGTGTGTATTGCACCTGAAAAATATGGGCGTCAAAAAAATCTGGGTAAAAGCCAAATCCAAATCCCATCACATGATTCTGACCCATCTCAATGTCGAGAAAATCATTCATCCTGAAGAAGATATGGGCGTGCGTGTGGCTCAGTCTTTAAGCTACCCGATGGTCAGTCGTTATATGGCACTGGAAGATGATCATTATATTGTCAAAATTGAGATTCATTCCGATCATCATGCTACGCCGCTCAACCAACTGATGAAGCACGCGCCTGAAATCACCACCTTATTACATAAGCGCGGATCAGTGGTGCAATACCAGGTCGCATCCGACCTGATTCTGCAGGAAGGCGATATTCTTGTGGTTGAAGGATTACTGGAGCCTTTACGCCATCTCGCCAGATATTTTAAAGCGCTATGAGAAGTTCTGACTTAAAGCAACATAGAACCATTAATCTCAGCCCGCCGAGTTTATTGGCCTTGGGTTTTCTCGGATTAATCCTGATCGGTTCACTGCTACTGATGTTACCTATTGCCCATCAGGGTGATATCAGCTGGTTGCAAGCCATTTTCACGGCTACGTCTGCAGTGACCATTACCGGACTGTCCGTAGTGAATGTCGGTGAAGCCTATACGGTATTTGGCCAGGTTGTCATTATGTTTCTGCTGCAATGCGGTGGATTGGGTTTTATGACTTTTGCCATTCTGGCAGTGATGAGTCTGGCACCCAAGATGGGGCTCAAACAGCAAGTCATGGCACAGGAATCGATTGGCCAGACCAGCCTGAAAAAAGTCAGTTTTACCATTAAAGCGGTATTTTTATATTCCCTGTTTTTTGAAGCCATCGGTACGCTGATTCTGACCTTGTCCTGGCTCAGAGAATATCCGCTCAGTGAAGCACTCTTTTATGCTGCCTTTTATAGTGTGTCAGCGTTCAATAATGGTGGATTTTCACTTTTTCCAAATAGCTTGATGAGTTTTTCAGGGCAGTATCTGATCACCTTTACCATCAGTATGCTGTATATCATTGGTGGTATCGGTTTTCTGGTGCTGATGGATGTCAAGCAACATAGACGCTGGCGCAAGTTAAGTACCAATAGCAAGCTCATTCTTTCGACGATTCTGGGGCTCAATCTGAGTGCGTTTATTGTGCTATGGCTGCTCGAAGCCTCTAATCCGCAAACTTTGGGCCTGATGAGTCTAGGCGATCAAGCCGTGAATGCCTGGTTCCATGCCACTGTTCCCCGCTCTTCAGGCTTTAATAGCTTACCGATGGAGCAAATGAGTGATGCATCGACCCTCGTCACCATGTTTCTGATGTTTATTGGCGGCGGCTCCTTAAGTACGGCGGGCGGAATTAAAGTCGGCACGTTTATTATTGTATTGGTTAGCGTAATCAGTTTTTTAAGACGTGAAGATGAAATCCGTCTGTTTAATCATTCTATTCCCGAAAAAACTACGTTTAAGGCACTGGCTGTGGTCTGTATTACGGCAGCCTTAATTGTGATGGGTTTTATGAGTTTATTAATTCTGGAACCTGAACATGAATTTCTCGATCTGTTATTTGAAGCCGTGTCAGCAGCCTGTACGGTCGGCTTGACCCGAGGAATAACCGAAGAACTGCAACCTGCCAGTTTGATTATTTTGATGCTGTTAATGTTTGCAGGACGTTTAGGGCCACTGACTTTAGCTTATTTCATTGCTACCCCGAAAAAGAGCCGAATCAAACATCCGCCTTCAGAAATCCAGATTGGTTAAACCACCCAATAAAAAAACCATGCTACAGCATGGTTTTTTTATATTAATTCTAAAATGATGAAGCCTGGAAACTTAGAACCAGTTCATTAAGGAAACACCCAAGCCCACATAAGTGGCACGATGGTTATAATCAATCAGACTTTCGCCATAGCCATCAAAAAGCTGGAATTGACCACGTAAACGGCCACTGATCGGGAATGACCAGTCAAACTGGATTGCACCACGATTGTCATCACCGCCTTTTAAGGTATGACGCAGCATCAAGGAAAAATCATGCTCGTTATGACGATAAAAAGCCGTCATGTCGCCGCGTCCAATATAGTTCTTGATCTCGGGATTGTTATCGTCGTCACGATTCTCTTCAAAGCGATACCAAGGGCGAACCATCAGGGCAAAATTGTCTTTTTCAAAGCCCAGATTCAGCATGACGCGGTTCCAGCTACGCGACAACGGGTCAGAACGGCCATTGGACTGATGATTAATGGTTAGTCCCAACATACGCCAGTTAAGACCAAAAAGGTCATAATTGGTACGCAAAACAAAACTTGCTTCGGGTTCATAATTGGTTTCACGAAACGGACGTGACTCTTCCGAGTTATAGACCTGCCAACGTGAAGACTGAGTATAACCGAGCCAGAGATCCCCATTATTCCCCAGAATATTTTCAACGGCCTTGGTTTTTAGAGACAGTTGAAACTTTGCTTCGATTGAGGTGAGATTTTGATCCTCTTCTACCGTATTTTGTGGATTTTCACTCTGTGGAAATTCATTTTTCTTTGAAGTCCAAAAACCGGGCATCAGGTAAATTGGCTGATAAGAACGGATGTTCCAGGTACCCAGTTTACTTTCCGGAGACAATTCCCAGCGACTATCCAGCAAAGACAGATTTGGTGTCAGCTTTGATCCTTCAGAAGCATAAATATTAGAAACGGTTTGTCCCATTCTGGCTTTTAAATTATCAGGTTCAGGCGCAATTTCTACTGCTGCACGACGTTCAGAATCGATCACCGGCTTATCGATAATCGCTATTTTAAACAAGCTATCATAACAGGCCAGACGTTCTGCACTGATTTCCAGTGCTGCACAGGCTTCAGCCGTTGCCGGCATGGGACTATTCACCACTATTTTTTCTTCCGCATTCACTTGCGTCCCAACTGTACAGCCCAGCACAACGCTCAGCTGCAGAGTTGAGCGCCTAAACGAATTAAGCGCCATCCCTTATCCTCATTTTTTTATTTATAGAACTTGTTGAATTACAAAACCAAGCTGCTCCAGCGTTTCACGTTTTGCCACTGGCGCCACGACTGCCTTAGTAGCCTGCTGCTCAAGCAGATAAGTTTGTGCAACACGCTTTAAATCATCCAGTGTGACATTTAACAGACGTTCACGTAATTTCTTACGGAATGCTGGTGTACGCTGATGCAGATAGGCATAACATGCAGTGATTGCCTCGCCCGCTGGTGAACCCGGTTTATCCATACTGGCAATCAGACCCAGAATCGCTTCTTCCAGTTGATGCGGCTGTTGCGGCGCATTGAGTAACCACTGAATACTGGCATCAAAGTCCTGAAAGGTTTCTGCCAGACGCGGGTCACGGTAGCTGTAGAAACGGAATGAACAGGCATTGCCGTCATAGCTGGCACCACCGCCATAAGCACCACCTTTTTCACGGATTGCACTGTGCAGGAAGCCATTACGTAAATAACCCGCCAGCACCATCAAGGCAGCAGCATCAGGATGCGCCACTTCGACCGCCGGATAAGCAGCCGCGCAGAACTGGACATTGGCCTGAATTAACCAGGCTTCATGCTGATCATGCGTCACTTTTTCGATTTGAGTCAGTGCAACCGGTGCAGGATCAACCGCCAGTTTGTCCCAGACATTCTGGATTTCTTCAATCAAGCTATCAGATTGCGGCTCTTCACACACCAGCAGGAACTGCTTCGGTGCTTGCAACAAGACACGATGAATTCGTTTTAACTCGTCAATCAGCAGATCATATTCAGCCGGATCTTTTTCAATTTTAGAGACCAGCTCGATCAGCCAGTTTAATGCACCCAAACCAGTATTGTGATAATCACGCAATGCCAAGGCACTGTGCTGACGAGATGCAGATTGCATCGCATAGCTATGCCCCGAACCGGAAACACGTGACTGCCAACGTGTTTTACGCTGTTGTAACAGTTCAATAATACGGTCTTTTTCATCAAAACGCAGCTGTTCAAAACCGATCTTTAACAGACGAATGGCATCTAAATGATTCACCAGCGATTTGGTGGTCAGTGTCAGCCAAGCCGTGATCTTGTTTTTGTCATCGACTTTAGAGCGCAACGATGCGCCCATACCCAGACCGCCACTTACCGCAGTTTGCAGTTGCTGGAATTCCAGATAATCATATTCACCCGCACCGACTTCGCCCATCAGGATCGAAAGCAGATTGAAGTATGGCGACTGCACCACTTCATCTGGAATATTCACTAAAACCTGTTGATAATAAATACCATTGGTACCGGCATGATACAGATTCAACGGCGTATCGACCTGATTACAGATAATCTCGCGTAACTGGCCCTGAACCACCTGTAATTCCGCAGGTACATCTTCCAGACCGACTTTTGGCAATAAGTTCAAGTCATCCGGTGTATCCTGACGCACATTCAATGCTTCAGTCTGGGCAATAATGTCTGCTTTCTGCTCTTCGGTCAGATTCTTGCCAATTTCAACCAGACGGGCTTTTTCATCGGCCGCTTCTTTGGCTGATTTCGTTGCATCCGGAATCAGCGTCAGTTGGACACGATGCGGATTATCCAGCAAATATTCTTTAATCAGATTGGAGAGCCACATTGGATCTTGCAGTTCTTCTTTAACCGCAGCAATGGCAGAATCCACATCCCAGACTTCGACCGGATCACGGTGATGAATCGCACTACCCAGACCGCTCAGAATCAGGCTCAGACCATAAGGCGTGCCATCGCCATTGATTTCACGCTGATGCAATTCAATCTGATGCAGGATTGCATCGACCATGTTCTGATCGACCGGTTTCGAGGCAACATCTTCCAGCACCTTGAACACACCATTTTTAAATTCTTCTGCATGTTCAGGATTTGAACCCTGCACCGCACAGTAGAAAGTCATCTCGAAATTAGAGTCATCCACGCCCATAAATGGACCGGTCGACTGGGCATAACCACAGGTTTCCAGATAATGACGCAATGGTGATGCAGAATCTTCAAGCAGAATCCCTTCGACTAAACGCATACCCAAACGCAGTTTAATATCACTGGCTTCAGGCAATAACCATGACAACACATGATAGGTCTTGTCCTGAAGATCTTCAGCATCGACTGCATAGCTGTCTGTAACGGTCAATGGTGCAGTCAAACGGGTTTCAGGCGTTGGATATAAAGTCTGACCTTTTTCAAATTTGGACAATGCCAGATTTTCAAACTGCTCTTGTAATTCAAAAGCGGTTTTATTGCCAAAGGTCATGAACACTGCATTACTTGGATGGTAATGTGACTTATAGAAATCAACTAACTCTTGGTAAGTCAGGTCAGGAATGTCTTTAGGATCACCACCAGAATTATAATGATACGTGGTATGCGGATATAAATGATGCGCCAGCGTATGATACAGCTGGTCTGAAGGCGAACTCATCGCCCCTTTCATTTCATTAAAGACCACGCCTTTATAGACTGGCTCGCCATTTTCCAGTTCAATGCGAATGCCTTCCTGAGCAAAATCCAGTGGATTCAGGTTCGCAGCAAATGCCGCGTCCATATACACTTCAAGCAGGTTTTGAAAATCTTTGCTGTTTTGCGTTGCAAATGGATAAGCCGTCCAGTCTGCCGCAGTAAAAGCATTCATGAAGGTGTTCAATGAACGGCGGATCATCAGGAAGAATGGATCGCGCACCGGGAACTTTTCTGAACCACAAAGTGCCGTATGTTCCAGAATATGTGCTTCGCCTTTAGAATCCATCGGCTGGGTACGAAACGCCACCAGAAAGACATTTTCATCGTGATTGGTCGCCAGGTGATAATGTGTGGCACCAGTCACTTTATGTTTATATTCAGACACAAAAATGTCTAAAGCTTCAACATGTTGTTGACGTAACAACTGAAACGCAGGATGTACAGTTTGAGAAATGGTTTCAGTGACATCTACAGTCATGCGATCTCCTAATGCTTTAATTAAAATAACTAAGGACATTATAGCTTTAGTTATCTGAATTATTCACGTTGAAAACCGAGGATTTTGATCGAATTAAGTAAACTTGATCATTTGAAAATTAAATCATCAAATTTACTGGCTAAGTCTGGCTCAACAGCCGCAAGATCACGAAATCAAATATTTGAAGTAGTTATAACTTGGATTATTTTCCACAAATACATAATTCTGTTTTTGATAAAAACTTGCAGCCAGTCGGGTATCTGTTTGCAGACATAAGGCCGAATAATGCGGAGCTGCCAACTGTTCCAGATAAGCCAGAAGCTGTTTACCGACCCCATGCAGCCGATATTTTGGATGGACATAAAAACGGCGCACACGACCAATCCGCTCTTCAATGCCATTATCGCCCCATTGCTGGTTTAGGCCACCACAGGCAATCAGTTTTTTGCCATCATGCGCGACCAGTAAATGTTCATTGGCTTGAGCAAAGCAGTTTTTACCGGTGCGATATTCTTCAATTAACTTATCCAACACATCTAAGCCTTCTTTGCGCGCCAGCGTTGCGAGCGCTTCGACTTGGTCAGGAAGTTGTTCAACTTTTACAATTTTAATATCCATATACGCACACTATTTGAAATGATTGTGAAGAATGATCTTCGCAGAACGACTTTAAAGTATCATGTCGAACGCGATATATCCTTATAAATAAAATTTGATGCTTAAATCAATGCTACAGCAACGTAGTGCATAAAAATAAGTCAAATCTTAGACCAAAGATAGTCACTGAATAAAATACAGCATTCTTGGAAAATATTTGAAAATGATTCAGCAAACTACAGCAATCCCAAGCAATCGTGTAAACTTGGCACTTTCATTTTTAATGTGATATTTAAACATGGCAAATGTTGATCTTTTTGCAATTGGTAATGCGCTGATTGACCAAGAATTTAAAGTGTCTGACGACTTTTTAACTGCACATCACTTGCAAAAAGGCACCATGCAGCTGACAGATGGTGATACTCAGGCCACGCTTTATCAAAATCTTCAAGCGACTCAAGTTTATAAAGGTCAGGCTTCAGGCGGTTCAGCAGCCAACACTACCGTGGCATTTTCTGCACTTGGCGGTTCTGCATTTTATGGTTGCCGTGTTGGTAATGATGAACTGGGGCAAATCTATCTGAAAGGTTTAAATGATGCAGGCATTCAGACCACAATCCAGTCGATCAGCGAAGGTGTAACGGGAACTTGTATGGTTCTGGTGAGTCCTGATTCTGAACGTACCATGCATACTTATCTAGGTATTACTGCTGAACTCACGGATCAACAAATTGATTTTAGTGCGCTAAATACTGCGAAATGGCTATATATCGAAGGTTATTTATCGACTTCTGAAACAGCACGCCATGCCGTCAAACAGGCACGTGAAATTGCCCGCGCTAACGGAGTTAAAATTGCTTTAACTTTATCGGATCCTGCCATGGTGCAATATGCGCGTGCCGGTCTGGATGAAATGATTGCAGAAGGTGTCGACCTGTTGCTGTGTAACCAGCAAGAAGCCCTGATGTATACAGAGACCGATAATATTGACGCGGCTCTAGTTAAGTTAAAAACACTCAGCCAACACGTTGTCATTACATTGTCAGCCGAGGGTGCACTTATTTCGGATCACGACAATACATTTAAAGTTCCTGGCCGCAAAGTTACTGCAGTAGATACGAATGGTGCCGGTGATGCATTTGCCGGGGCTTTCTTGTATGCCTTGAATGCCAACCTAGGCCTTAAAACTGCGGCTGAACTGGCGATTTTAATTTCCAGTCAGGTAGTTTCGCAATTTGGCCCACGTTTAGCGATTGAAGACTATGCGGCATTATTACAAGACTTTCAGAAGGAATGTGCTTAATGTTTAAAATTTGTATGACCGAAGATATTCCAGAGCGTGAAGCCCGAGCTTTTGAACTGGAGAATGGGGATATTATTTTTATTACTCAGCGCGATGGAGCCTTTTATGCCTATCAAAACCTGTGTCCGCATTTGCAAGTCGAGCTGGAATTTCTGGAAAACCAGTTTTTGGATCGTGATCAGGAATTTATTGAATGTTCAACGCATGGTGCACTGTTTTTGGTAGAAAGTGGTGAATGTATTTCCGGGCCTTGCCAAGGTCAATCACTTGAAAAAGTAGAAATTACCGTGCATTCTGATGGTGGAATTTACCTCACAGAATAAGACTTAAAACGGACTTCACCATGCCTGCATTTTTTCTAGACTATAATCTGATGCCTTTTCATCTCAGTTTATTGGCGATTATTTTGTTTGGCGTGGTGAAAACCATTGGTTTCTATTTTGGACTCAGATCCAGCAAATTTTTGCAAAAAATTTCACCTTATAATTTTCAACAATTAGACCTGTTGAATGTCAAATTCTCCAAAACCCTAATTGTATTTTTCTTTCTGATGAATTTCAGCTTTGCTGGCTATGTTTTACAATTCCTGATCTATTCTCAGGAGTTTGAGTTTCTGCCGGCTTATTATCTGATTATTCCGGCTTTAATTATTGCCACTTTTTTTACGATTTTCATGATTCATTGTCTGGATCAGGTCATTCCACCCAAATATAAAAAGAATAATGTCAATTTGCTCGGCCGTCTGGCAACGATTTCAAGTGGCAATGCCCGCCCTGGATTTTCTGCTCAAGCGCGGGTTCGAGATGAATATGGGCAACTGCATTATGTACAGGTAGAGCCAGAGTTTGGTGAACTGGGTTTTCAATCGCAAATTATTTTAATTCGTACCCGAAAATCTCATTATATTGCCAAAAAAATCTGTGACTCTAACCAGCTGTTTAGCCTGAACCTAGATTAGCGATTTTAAAGTCTGCATAGCATTAAAAAATCCCGACTCAAATCGGGATTTTTACATGATGGAATTTATTTTTTGAGAAGCCCTGAGACCATATTCAAGACATTTTGAATATCATTATTGGCTTCCTGCTTACTGGTCTGTTCACCCTGTGGCGTAAGTGAGTCAATAATCTGCGGCAAAACTTGTGAAATTGCACTATACACATCCTGTTTAGGCGCATGAGTTTGCTGTGCAACTTCTTCAATTTCCTGATCATCAAACAGATTTTGTACCTGCTGCGGATCGACATTGGCATTTTCACCCGGGCCAGTCGACACCCAGTCATCAACCTGACTATTCAACCCCTGTCCTTTAAGCTTATCCAATGCACCCTGTAAACCACCCTGTTTTTGAATCCAGGCCAGTACCAGAGGTAGCACCGCAATCAATAAGGTTTTGCCAGTCGAACCTCCTCCCAATCCTGAACGGGATTGAGCAGTACTTTGACGATTTGCCCCACCTAACTGACTGAGAACTGAACCTAAAATTGCACCTAAACCATTTTGTCGGGTCTGCTGGCCGGCTTGATTCTGCTGATTCTGACTGTGTTGACTCTGATCTTGTTGAGTCTGAGATTTATTCAAATGACCCAATACCGATCCCAGGATATCTGCCAGACCACCCTGCTGTGAAGATCGCTTTTGAGACTGCCCGCCACCCAATGCCTGCTTGGCCAATATTTCCACGATATTACTCAGATTCGTCATGCTCTATATCCTGTATGCATCATAGTTACAGAATACGGTCTGTCCTCATATTGTCTAGGCAGGATTGTGTTAATATTTGCAATTAAGCAGGCATAGGCTTACCAGCGAAATTTATCCCAGTTTTCCGGATTGGCCCAGAACTTGGAATTAAACCAGTCGGGCACATGCTTATAGGTTAAAATATTAAACTGCCACAGCGCAAAATCCGCCCCGTGCGTGGTCTTGTCAATCAGCTGGGTAAATCCCAAAGCTCTCAATAGTTTTTCATCTTGCAGCCGACTGATCACCACCAGACGTTTAGCAAATAAATCACGCAATTTCACCAAGATTCGACTCATGATCTGTTCAGACAAATGTTCGGTTTCTATCGTATCCAGCATTACCACAGCCAGGTCATAACGTTGCTGAAAAGGCAGATTTAAAAAGCCAGATACGCTAAAATAGTGCCATTGAATAGATGGCTGAAACTGGACTTGCCTTAAGTCCTGCCCAATACAAATAGCAGTATGAATTGGCTGTTCCTGTGCGAAATCGTCTAGCATTGAAGTAATGACATTCTGCTCAGCCATAACTGCATCCTTATGATTTAAGTGAGTAATCTTTATGGAACTTCAGGGCATTTGCCATAAAATGCATGTCGGCCTCAAAGACCTTAGTGTAACTGATCAACAGATACAGCGGGCAAATGTTGAGTATAAATTAATTCTGGATCGTGCAGAAATCGATCTTCCATTTAATTTGGGCCAAGACATCGAGATTGAATGGACAGGGAAAATTTATTGCGTATCTTGTGGCAATAAAACCTCAAAATCTTTCTCGCAAGGTCACTGTTTTAAATGTTTTAAGACCAATGCTTCATGTGATATGTGCATCATGAAGCCAGAAACCTGTCATTATCATTTAGGCACTTGCCGCGAAGATGAATTTGCCCAGAATGTCTGCTTTCAACCGCATATTGTCTATCTGGCCAATTCCAGTGCATTGAAGGTCGGGATTACCCGTACCAGCCAAATGCCGACCCGCTGGCTGGATCAGGGCGCAACCCAAGCCCTGCCGATTATGAAAGTTGGCTCACGTCGCCTCTCTGGCAAATTGGAAGTCATGTTTGGTACGCAGGTCGCAGACAAAACAGACTGGCGCAAGCTGCTCAAAGGTGAAGCAGAACCACTGAATCTGATTGAAGTCCGTGAACAGTTGTTAGAAGAATTTGCACCTAAAATTCAAAGCATTCGTGAAGAATTTAATCAGAATCTTGAGTTTAATGAAAATATTGAAGTGCTTGAGCAGGAATTGGCACGCGAGTTTATTTATCCGGTCGAGCAATATCCAGAAAAGATTAAATCACATAATCTGGATAAAACTCCGGTGATTCGTGGCAAATTACAGGGTATTAAAGGTCAGTATTTAATTCTGGATACCGGTGTAATCAATATGCGTAAATATACCGGTTATGAACTGATTATTCGTGCTTAAACCCTCATTTGGCTAGAGCATAAAAAACCAGCCCGCAGGCTGGTTTTTTTATTCAAGATCGTCTTATTTGATTTTTGCCTGAGATTTCAGGTAGCGCGTATAGTCATCAAATTCTTGCTGACCACGAAGTTGCTGATACAACTTCACCAACTCACTACGTTGCTCTGCACTCAATACATCCACCGGGTTTTTCTTTACTTCTGATACCGCAACCACGACCAGCTCATTTGGCATTTTCGCTGTGGTCACTGACCAATGGCCTGCTTTTGGTGTCGGAAGACTAAAAGCGGCACGTTGTACATCACGTTTTAGCAAACCTTCAGCACGGGTATACACGCCAGCATCTTCAAAAATCAAAGCACCTTTGGCGACTGATGCAGCAGGTTTGGTTTTGAACTCATCCAGAGCTTTCTGAATTTTTGCTTTTGCCAAAGCAGCGGCTTTGTCTTCAATCAATTGAGCCTGAACACGCGGTTTCGCTTCTGCCAGTGTTTGTTCACCAGCTGCATGATAGTCACGCACCTTGATCCAGGCCACATCACCATTGGCCAACTGAATGCTTGATGAAGCATTACGATCACCATTTTTGACATCATCATTAAACAGTTTGACTTTAAGGTTGGCATCGCTCAACACTGGGTCACGGGTTGAAAGTTTTACTCCTTGGGCTTTCTGAACCTGCACGCCTTTCACTTCTTGTGTAACAACCTCCAGAGAATCACTTCCCACCACCATATCATTCAAGCTATTCACCGTATCGGAGAATGCATTGGATTTTTTAGCAGCCAAAACCTCTTCAGATAAACGTGCTTTTTGTGACTCAAAAGATGGCACAGCCACATCAGGTGATTGCACAGAAATAATATGATAGCCATAATCTGTTTTCACAGGAGCAGAGACCTGACCTGATTTTAAAGAGCTAACAGTCTGGTCAAATGTGCTACCAAATACGCCAGTTTCATAAACTGCAATTGCTCCGCCTTTAGACTTGGATTCAGGATCTTCAGAATATTGTGCTGCAGCCTGTGCAAAAGTGTTACCGGCTTTAATTTTCGCTGCCACTTCTGCAGCCAGTTTTTGTGCTTCAGCATCACTACGACTGTCCGCCGTAATCAAAATATGCTTCACCTCTGGTTTAACTGCCTGTTTTTGTGTCGCAACAAAGGCTGTATACGCTTCCTGAAGTTCAGCATCTGTCACTGCCAAACCCTGTGCTTGAATATCACTTGGCTTCAACACCACATAGTCTACATCGACACTGGTCGGCTGTGTAAACGATGCCTTGTGCTGTTCATAATAGGCAGCGACTTCAGCATCGCTGACTTTGACATCTTGTTTATAACTGTCCAGATTAATACTGGAAATATGAATATGACGTTGTTCAGTCTGTAAATCGGCAATTTGCTGCATTTCGACCGGACTCACCAGTGGATAGTCCAGGAATGTCGAAGACAGCATTTTCAGCGCATGATCTTTACGCAAACTTTCGACTAAAGCACGATTGGTCATGCCAATTGATTTAAGATAGTTCTCATATAAAGCATCAGAGAACTTACCATCTTGCTGGAAAGTCGGCTGCTGGGCAATCATCTGTACAATTTGCTGGTCACTCAGGCTGATGCCTAATTCTTCTGCCTGTTGTAGCAATAAGGTACGTGAAACCAAAGTATCCATGGCTTTCTGGTCAATGAAGCTTTGATTCAGCAAGGTTTCATCGCCATTGGCATAACTGAGATATTGTTCTTTAAATGATTTCGTCAGTGACTCTAATTCTTTTTGAGATATTTCAGTTCCGTTCACGGATTTTGCCGCATCAGAGCTCCCGCCGCTAAAATATCCTTCAATACCTACAAGCGCTAACGGGGTCAAAAACAGAACGAGTAAAACTTTACCCAACCAACCCTTAATAACTTTACGAAAAGCTTCCATAAGTATTCCAATATTTTATTTGCAAAGGATTTTAACCGAAAATACCCATTGAATGAATGTGTTAATCATCACAATTTATTTTATCAATAAAAAACGCGCCAAAGAAGGCGCGTTTCATCGCTGGGTAAGCTTAAGCTACAGCGTCTTTTAAGCCTTTACCCGCTTTAAAGCTAGGCACTTTGCTTGCTTTGATCTCAAGAGTAGCGCCAGTCTGTGGGTTACGGCCAGTACGTGCAGCACGTTCTTTTACACCGAAAGTACCAAAACCGACCAAAGTAACTGTATCACCCGCTTTTAAAGCTTCAGTAACAGAAGCAATTGTAGCATCTAAAGCTTTACCTGCGTCAGCCTTAGATAATCCCCCTTTCTCTGCAATTGCATCAATTAATTCTGATTTATTCATGAAGATTACGTCCTCTTAATATCGTTTATTTAAGGTTCAAGAATTTGTTTAACATGCCATAACGCCTTTATAGCAATGCTTTAGGTATAAACGCAATACTTAAGAACCTCTTTTTTTTCAAAAAATATGCGAAAAAAACATTGAATAATAAATAAAGTCATTTTATTTGTGTTTTTTTCGACAATTCTTCCTGCATTTTTTCTTGTTCCGCAGTCAACTGATCAACCTTGGCATGTAACTGAAGGATTAAACGTTCCAAATGTTGTACATCCTTGAGTGTGACTAATCCTATACGATTCAATGAGTGATGAACAGAGTTGTCGATCAGCTTTTCCACTTTATCTTTGGTCTCTGTGACCGACTCTTTGGCCTTTTCTGAGACCTTTTCTACAGTTTGATCTGCAATATCTGCAGTTTTAGACTCCAGTTCTTCTCCAACCTTGACCAGTGAGTCAAACAATTTATTGCCTTCTTCTTCGGCACGTGAAAATGCTCCCAGTCCAGCCAGCCAGATCTGTTTGGTGTATTTACGAAAATCAAGAGCCGATTTGCGCTCCGAGGCAGATTTGGACTTGGCTTTCACTGTTTTCTGGTTTAAAGCTTCAGCTGAGTCTTGTGCTGTTTTTGACTTGTCCATGTGCACGGCTCCTGTTTGTTTTCTGCGCAATTATTATAAATTATTCTACAAAATCACTGCATAATAGCAAATTTAGTACTTGATAGATTTGCTAAACTGTTCTACAAAGCAATTTATTTCAAGTCTAATTTGATTTAACCCTGAAATCTCTTCACAGGCAGGAAGCTTTTTCACTTTATATTTCAGGTAAGGATTGGTTGTATATGAGCGAATCGCAACAAAGTCAAAATCAACCGCATTTGTTGCTTACGATGACGTTAATTGTTTTAGAAACAATATTTACCTTCATTCTCAAGCATGATCGTGTCGTTGCATTACAAGCCAAGAAGTTTGTAGATGAAAATATCTCGATTAAAATCAATAGCTATATTCCATATTTCGACTTTTATGTGCAATTCACCACAAATGGTCTTTTATTTGACCATAAAGCACCGGGTCGCATTGTAGATCTGGATGTGCGTACCACACTTCCCGATCTGATCAAAATTTTTATTTTTGGCAATCGTCGTAGCATTCGTAGTATGCGCATTGATGGTCATCAGGTTTTGAAAGACGAATTTCGTGATTTATTAACAGTATTCAGCTTGCCAAAAGTATTAGCCGACTGGAAACACTGGCTGTCTGAAACACCTACGGATGAAACGGAAATTATTGCGTCCAAAAAGCGTATAGCACCACTCTTAAAGAAAATTGAAGAGCAGCGTTCCAAGATCAATACCTTGCAGGTAGAAGTCAAACAGTATAAAAACCGCCTGAAACGGATCGAACGCCGTCAAAAGCGCATTAATATTGTTTTTGGCCTGAGTAGCATACTTTTGATTACGTTATTAGTGTATAATTGGCTCAGTATCTAAATCTTTCATTATGAAAAAATTAAATCCCACTAAGGTCTACTAAAAATAACTTGACTAATTTAGTCGGGATTCTTAAAATCGACACATCTAGTCTAACCATGTGTATCGAATCATGCGCCTAACCACTCGCGGTCGCTACGCTGTGACTGCTCTACTTGATCTAGCTTTGCAGCCTTCTGAAAAAACGATTACGCTCGCCGAAATTGCGGCACGTCAAACTATTTCTGTTGCCTATCTTGAGCAGTTATTTGCGAAACTCAAGCGCCATGGCTTAGTTTCAAGTGTTCGTGGAGCAAATGGTGGATACCATTTAGCACGTAATGCAGATGAAATTACTGTGTTAGCAATTATCGAAGCTGTAAACGAAACAGTTGATGCGACTCGCTGTGACCATAAAGGCAATTGCCAGAATGGTGCGATGTGCTTGACTCATGATTTATGGCAGGAACTCTCCCACCACATTGCCGATTATTTAGCAAAAATCTCGCTTGCTGATCTGGTTGCACGTGACAATGTACAAACAGTGTCATTACGCCAAAATTCAGCACCCTTTGATTCAGCCCTTTTATCGGTTACAGGTATTTGACATGAAACGTCCGATTTATCTTGATTATGCAGCTACGACTCCGGTAGATCCTCAGGTTGCTGAACGTATGATGGAGTGTTTAACATTCGAAGGTACCTTCGGTAATGCTGCATCTCGTTCACATGCTTATGGCTGGCAAGCAGAAGAAAAAGTTGAATATGCACGTGAACAGGTCGCTAATTTAATTAAAGCTGATCCACGTGAAATCGTATGGACTTCAGGTGCAACCGAATCAGACAACCTTGCGCTTAAAGGTGTGGCTCATTTCTATGCATCGAAAGGTAAACATATCATTACCTCTAAAATCGAACACAAGGCAATTTTAGATACGTGCCGTGAGTTAGAGTCTGAAGGTTTTGAGATTACCTATATTGAACCACAACCTCAAACCGGTTTAATTACTCCGGAAATGGTTCAAGCAGAAATTCGTCCAGATACGATTCTGGTTTCACTGATGATGGTGAACAACGAAATCGGTACGGTTACTGATGTTGCAGCGATTGGTGAAATCACTCGTGCCAACAAAATTTTCTTCCATGTCGATGCAGCACAAGCGGCAGGTAAAGTTGAAATTGATCTTTCAACTTTAAAAGTAGACCTGATGAGCTTCTCTGCGCACAAGATCTACGGCCCCAAAGGTATTGGTGCCCTGTTTGTACGTCGTAGCCCACGTGTACGCCTTAAAGCTGAAATGCATGGTGGCGGTCATGAACGTGGTATGCGTTCAGGTACGCTGGCAACGCATCAAATCGTGGGGATGGGTGAAGCATTCGAACTTGCAGGCAAGAATCTGGAAGCTGAACAAACCCGCTTACGTGTACTTCGCGACAAGCTTTGGAATGGCGTACAAGACCTTGAACAGGTGTTCTTGAATGGTCATCCTACACAAAACGTAGCGAACTACTTGAATATCAGCTTCAACTTTGTTGAAGGTGAATCACTGATGATGGCCTTGAAAGATGCTGCGGTATCTTCAGGTTCAGCATGTACCTCTGCAACACTGGAACCTTCTTATGTACTTCGTGCATTGGGTCTTTCAGACGAGCTTGCACACAGTTCGATCCGCTTCAGCTTTGGTAAATACACCACTGAAGAAGATATCGACCATGTATTGAGTATCACTAAAGCTGCTGTTGAGAAGTTACGTGAACTTTCTCCGCTTTGGGATATGTTTAAAGAAGGTATCGACCTTTCTAAAGTTGAATGGGCTGAGCACTAATCTTCATTCTGAGATAGTGACCAATCGGTTGCTATCTCATTGAGAAAAGTTTTTTAACCCCCATATTTAATAATACTAAGGCTGACCCCGAGGTTTGGAGAAGCAACATGGCTTATAGCGAAAAAGTAATTGATCATTACGAAAACCCTCGTAATGTTGGCGTTTTAGATAAAAATGCTGAAAACGTTGGTACGGGTATGGTTGGTGCACCCGCATGTGGTGACGTGATGCGTTTACAGATTCAAGTCAACGATGCAGGCGTAATTGAAGAAGCACGTTTTAAAACTTATGGTTGTGGTTCAGCAATCGCATCAAGTTCTTTGGTGACTGAATGGCTCAAAGGTAAAACTTTGGATCAAGCTCAAGCAATCAAGAATATCGATATTGCAACTGAACTGGCACTTCCACCAGTAAAAGTACACTGCTCTGTTCTTGCAGAAGATGCAATCAAAGCAGCTGTAGAAGACTACCGTAACAAGAAAGTTAAAGCTTAATTGTTCCACGTTTTTAAATTTTAACGGAGTTTTCATGATCCATTTAACTAAAAATGCTGCAACTCATATCAGCAATTATTTAAAAAATCGCGGTAAGGGTGAAGGCATTCGCGTTGGTGTGAAAACTTCAGGCTGTTCTGGTCTGGCTTATGTACTCGAGTTCGTTGACGAAGTCGATACACATGACCAAGCATTTGAGCAGTTTGGGGTTAAAGTATTCATTGATCCGAAAAGTCTGGTTTATCTTGAAGGTATGGAGATGGACTATGTTAAAAACGGCTTGAACGAAGGCTTTGAATTTAACAACCCCAACAAAAAAGGCGAATGCGGTTGTGGTGAATCCTTCACTGTATAAACCCGGCAGTTATTCTCTTTTGACATTAAAACAGTGTGTTTCACACTGTTTTAATTGCATTTATACAGTTATTTTTGCACATTAATCGCGGACCCCATCTCCCATGAATCATTTTGAGCTGTTCAATCTTCCAGTAGCACTCGATATTGATTTGGCAACTTTAAAAACTGAATTTTTAAAGTTACAGCAACAATATCATCCCGATAAAGCTGAAGACAAAGATCAGGCCCTGATTAAATCAAGCGATATCAATCAGGCTTTTAAAGTTTTGTCAGCGGTCGATAGCCGTGCAGCGTATTTATTGTCCCTCAAGAAACAGGATTATCACTTAGATCAATCGATCAGTGATTTTGAATTCTTGCAGGACGCTCTGGAAATTCGTGAACAACTCGACGATGCCACCTCTGCTGAAGATTTAACTTCACTGAAAGTTGAAGTACAGCAATGGATTGACGGTCTGGTTCGTGAGTTTAAAATTGACTATACCGATGAAGACTGGGCTGAAGCACGCGATACAGTGCGTAAACTACGCTTCTTTGTTAAAGTCATGGCAGATATCGACAAGGCGGAAGACCGCTTCCTGGACGATGACAGCTTTGACCTTGATGATGATTTCTAATTTTTAATATTTAACGTGCAAAGGATGTAACACTATGGCTCTCTTGCAAATTGCAGAACCAGGTCAATCAAGTGCACCACATGAACACCGCATTGCGATTGGTATCGATTTAGGCACCACCCACTCTTTGGTTGCCACGGTTCTTTCAGGTAAAGCCAAAGTGCTGAATGACGAACAAGGTCGTGTGCTACTTCCTTCTATCGTGCATTATGCAGAACAGCAGACTCAATATGGTAATGAAGCCGCGCCTTTTATTACCAGCGATCCTAAAAATACCATCGTTTCAGTCAAGCGTTTCATGGGGCGCTCTCAAGCGGATATCAAATTCCAGCATCCTTATGCCTTGGTCGGCGAAGCGAATGAAATGCCGGCTTTTGAAACCGCACAAGGTCGTAAAACTCCGGTTGAAATTTCTGCAGAAATTTTAAAGCAGCTCAAAGATCGTGCTGAAGCAAGTCTGAAAAATCCGGTGAATGGTGCAGTGATTACCGTTCCAGCGTATTTTGATGAAGCACAGCGTCAGGCAACCCGAGATGCTGCCCAGCTTGCCGGTTTGAATGTTTTACGTTTATTGAATGAGCCAACCGCTGCTGCTGTGGCTTATGGCCTCGATCAGGAAAGCAACTTGAGTACAGATCGCAACTATGTGATTTATGACTTGGGTGGCGGTACTTTCGACGTTTCGATTTTGCGTTTTTCGCAAGGCGTGTTTGAAGTGCTTGCGACTGGTGGCCACACTGCCCTCGGTGGTGATGACCTGGACCGTTTAATTTTGAAATGGGCCAAGAAACAGCTAAACATCGAAACTTTAGATGATGCTGAATATGCACATTTTATTGTGGCAGCACGTAAGGCCAAAGAAGCTTTGTCTGATGCAGATTCAGTTCAACTCAAATTACTCGATCAAGTTTTAAACCTTGACCGTCCAACCTTTGAAGAAATCATTAAAGTTGCTTTGGACAAAACCATCAGCGTATGTAAACGTGTGATGCGTGATGCCAAGCTTGAACTGGATGACATTCAAAATGTGGTTCTGGTGGGTGGCTCAACCCGTTCTTATGCCGTACAAAAAGCAGTTGGTGACGTATTTAGCCAAGAACCGCTGTGCACGATTAACCCGGATGAAGTGGTTGCCATTGGCGCATCGATTACAGCAAACCAACTGATAGGCAACTCGACTGATGGTTCCTTATTACTGGATGTTACCCCACTGTCTTTAGGTTTAGAAACCATGGGCGGACTGGTGGAACGTCTGATTTCACGTAATACTGCCATTCCTGTAGCACGTCGTCAGGAATTTACTACCTATCAAGATGGCCAGACTGCCATGTTGATCCATGTGGTTCAAGGTGAACGTGATCTGGTTGAACATTGTCGTAGTCTGGGTCATTTTGTCTTGCATGGCATTCCACCAATGACAGCCGGTCAGGCACGTATCGAAGTAACTTTCCAGGTCGATGCTGATGGTTTGTTGACGGTATCTGCCAAAGAAACAACATCTGGCGTGCATGCGCAAATTGATATTAAGCCATCTTATGGCTTATCCGGTGAAGATACTGAGCGCCTATTACTTGACGGTTATAAATTTGCCGAGGAAGATAAAAATCTGCGTCATTTGAATGAAACCAAAGTTGAAGCCCAGCGTGAGCTAGAAGCACTGGTTCAGGCACTAAAAGTAGATGCCGCTCTGTTGACTGAAGAGCAACTGGCAGCACTGCAAACTGCACAGGCACAACTTGAAACCGAGCTTCAAGGTTCAGATATCAAAGCGATTGAATCTGCAGTTGAACTGCTTAAAATACATAGTGATGCTTTTGCAGCAGCACGTATGAATCAACATATTGATGCTGCTCTTAAGGGCACTAAACTCGACGACTGGTCAAACTCAAACTAATTTAAGGTAACGACTATGCCACGTATTAAAGTTCTTCCACATGCGCAGATTTGCCCCGAAGGTGCTGAGTTTGAAGTCGAACACAATGCCAACCTGTGCGAAAGCCTGCTCAAAAATGGCATTAAAATCGAACATGCCTGCGATATGTCAGCTGCATGTACAACGTGCCACGTTGTGGTACGTCAAGGCTTCGATAGCCTTGAAGAAATGGATGATGTAGAAGCAGATTTACTGGATCGCGCTTGGGGTCTGGAACCTGATTCGCGTCTTTCTTGTCAGGTCACACTGGTCGATGAAGATCTGGAAATTGAAATTCCAAAATACACCATCAATCACGCTTCGGAAAATCATTAAGATTTTTCTGGAAAGACCATATAAAAAACCACGCTTAGACGTGGTTTTTTATATTTATGAGAATGATTAAATTACTTTGGAGTCTTTGAGTGATTCAAATTCGTCTTGTGGCTGGAGATGCTCAATCACTTCATCCTCAAGTTTAAGCTTGACGATGCCCTGGGAGTTGGTCAACTTCTGCTGAGTTTCAATACGTTTAATCATTTTTTCCAGCACATGAATCAATTCTGGATATTCAAAGTTTTGTACTTCGTCCAGATTGAGCAGTAAATGAAAGCCTTTATATTCATAGTCGAACCAACGTTGATACTCAACTTTCTGCGATGCATATTTTTCCATTAGCTGCCAAGTTCTTACCGGTGCTTTAATGCCTTTCAAGAAAATTGGTTTCTTCGGCGCACATAAATAATCATTTTTGATCAGATTATGAGTATCTTCTGAAATCAGGATTTCATCCACTTCAGCTGCGCTCTGTAAGCGCGCTGCCAGATTGGCATCCCGTCCTACAATGGTATAGGCCATCCGATGCGTCGCACCATAATTCCCGACGTGGCAATAACCGGTCGAAATACCCATACGGATATGCAGTGGCGGATAACCCATTTTAATCCAACGCTCACGCAGCAGTTTCATTTGCTGACGCATGGCAATCGCCATTTCCATACAGTTCTTGGCATCCTGCTCTACGCCTTCAGAGTTTGGATCACCAAAGAAAATCAGGATGGCATCACCCATAAATTTATCGACAGTCGCTTCATAATTTTTGGCGATTTCGGTCATATGCCGCAAATAATCATTGAGCAAGAATGCTAAATCATCTGGAATAAGCGTTTCAGACAGTTCTGTAAAGCCTTGAATATCCGAGAAGAAAATTGTTAACTTTTTACGTTTATATTCAATTTTCGCTTCAGATTCACCTTTCATGATGGATTGCCACAACTGCACAGGCGCATAACGACTCAGCTGATTGGCAAATTCCATATAACGGTTCATCTGTTCAAAATAATGATTTTTCTTCTGGGTCATATACTGCACACGACCACTCTGATAAAAACTTCCGACACCAAAATAGGTAATCAGGCAGATGAAGCCTAAAACCGTTAGTTCACTGCTTGTCGGTTCAAAATAAGTCCCAAAACCAAAGACCAGAATATTGGCCAGATAAAAAACGGTGATCCCGACCAGACTGGCCAGAGAAGCCATCATCAATGAAATTTTATTACTGATCGCGGTATAGAGTATTGCCACCAAACCCAGCAAGGACAATACCAAATCCAGCTGTACTGCGGCTAAAACCACTACAATGACAATAACATCAATCAGAAAAAGAACATTGCGCCGAATACGATAATCATGGCGATAGATCAACCAGCGCGACAGTTTCGAGCTAATCAATAAAATCAGGAATAAAAACACAGGAACAAAGAGCTGATACTGAGTATCCGGTTCAGTGTAATGAAAGACGACCAAAACCAGAGACAGCATGATATAGCCCATCAAGCGATGAAAATATTCAAACTGTTGTGGTTCTTTTTGAATCCAGTCGTCTAATTGCATTCAGTCACTCCCTGAAATCCGCAATCGTTCATAGATCTCGGAATACTTGGGGCTAATCAGTCCATACGCCAGTCAAATGGCATATCGCCTTGACCACGTAGCGCCAGCATGAGTGTTTGACGCATATGTGCTAATACTTCACTGCTATAAGGAACAGCTGGTGTACCCCAAACAGGCTTCGGCCATGCTACATCGTTCTGATAACGAACCACATGATGAAAATGCAATTGCGGAACCATATTGCCCAATGCCGCGACATTCATTTTATCCGCACGGAAAACACGTGCCAGCTGGCTTGATAACCAGCTTGATTCACGTAAAAACTGCTCTTGGTCAGCTTGGCTCAATTCATATAATTCAGAGACACCCGGCACACGTGGAATCAGGATCAGCCAGGGAAATTGCATATCATTCATCAAACGACATGTTGACAAAGGAAAGTCGCCTACAAAAAAAGTATCTTGAGCAAGTTGTGGATGCAAACTAAACATATCTTTATAAATGATGCAAAATTAGAATGATGGCTAATACTAACATATCCAACCGAAGCTGAATATTGAAAGCAATGGGTTTAAAGACAAATTCTCATGATTTGTTGCAAGGCGCATCACGAGAATTTGTTCGAACATTTCATTAAAAAAGCTGGTTTATCGTTCCTGAAAATTTCAATGAAAATGAAATGTATCATGAACTTTCAAACTGATTTAGTCTAAATCAAATTAGCCCACTTCTTTCAATAGACTGTCCAGCAAATCCTGAATAAACTGAATCCGCTTTTGGTAATCTTCCAGCATGACCATGACCTTAAGACGTTGCCCACCATTCATCCGGAAATAGGTTGGATGTTTCTGCATCATCTGGATAATGGTCATGGCCTGAACCGGGGTATCTGGCGCGAATTCCACATGCCCACCTTGAGCACTAATATCAATTTTGGTGATGCCAAGCTGCTCGGCTTTGAGACGAATCTGATGTACGGCAAAGAGCTGTTTGACCGGTTGTGGCGGTATGCCAAAACGGTCGATCAATTCCATCCGGATATTGTCCAGCTTCTCCTGAGTATCAGTATTACTGATACGCTTATAGAACAACAGACGCTGATGCACATCTCCGAGATAATCATCCGGAATGAGCGCTGGCATATGCAGGGTAATTTCTGCAGTCAGTGACAAGGGTGCATCGAAGTTTGGGGTTTTACCTTTTTGAATGGCTTTGGTGGCTTTTTCCAGCATTTCCATATACAGGCTATAACCAATCGCCTGCATTGAACCGCTCTGCTGTTCACCGAGTAATTCACCTGCCCCGCGAATTTCCAGATCTTCGGTGGCCAGCATAAATCCGGCCCCCAAGGTCGAAGCACGCTGGATCGCATCCAGACGTTTTTCGGCATCGCCTTTTAAGGCTTTTAAAGACGGCACCATTAAATAGGCATAGGCCTGATGATGCGAGCGCCCGACTCGGCCACGGAGCTGATGTAATTGTGCCAGGCCCAGTTTGTCTGCACGTTCAATCAAAATGGTATTGGCATTCGGGACATCAATCCCGGTTTCAATAATGGTCGAACACACCAGAACATTGTATTCTTTATGATAGAACTGCTGCATCACCTGCTCCAGTTCACGTTCACGCATCTGGCCATGTGCCACAATCACCCGGGCTTCCGGCACCAATGTACGAATATGCGCTGCGGCACGGTCAATCGTATCGACTTCATTGTGCAGGAAATAGACCTGACCACCACGCAACAGTTCACGCAGAATCGCTTCTTTAATGGTGTCATCGGTATGTTCTTGCACAAAGGTTTTCACCGCAAGACGGCGTGCCGGCGGTGTGGCAATAATCGATAGATCACGCATGCCACTAAAGGCCATATTTAGTGTACGCGGAATTGGAGTGGCTGTCAGGGTCAACATATCGACATCGGCACGCATCGCCTTGATCCGCTCCTTGTCACGTACTCCGAAGCGATGTTCTTCATCGACAATCATCAGGCCAAGATTTTTAAACTGGACATTTTCCTGCAAAATTTTATGCGTACCAATCACGATATCCACTTTCCCTTCAATCAGGTCGTCAATGGTCTTGGTATGTGCTTTGGAAGAACCGAAACGTGACAGCACTTCAATCCGAACTGGCCAATCGGCAAAGCGGTCTTTGAATGAATCATAATGCTGTTGTGCCAGCAAGGTGGTTGGCACCAGAATCGCCACCTGCCGGTTATTCTGTACCGCAACAAATGCAGCACGCATCGCCACTTCCGTTTTACCAAAGCCGACATCACCACAGACCAGTCGATCCATCGGTTTGGCTTGTTGCATGTCATGCAGCGTGGCTTCAATCGCATTGGCCTGATCCAGTGTTTCTTCATAGGCAAAGCCACTGGCAAACTGCATATACAGACTTTGATCAATTTCAAAACTGATGCCGGGTTTAGAGACACGGCGTGCCTGAATATGCAGCAACTCGGCCGCAACATCATGAATCTGTTCCAGCGCTTTATGTTTGGCTTTATTCCATGCATCTGTCCCGAGCTTATGCAAAGGTGCCAGATCCGGATCACCACCGCTATATCGGCTGATTAAATGCAGATTGGTCACCGGCACATAGACTTTGGCCGCATCGGCATAATCCAGCTGCAAGAATTCATGATCCTGATCATCAATACTTAAGGTGACCAGACCGGCATAACGCCCCACTCCATAATCGATATGCACCACAGGCGCGCCCATGGTCAGTTCAGTCAGACTGCGAATCAGAAATTCTTCTGAAACTTCCTGCTGACGTTTACGGCGGCGTTGTACCACGCGATGTTCATAGAGCTGGTTTTCAGAAATGATGCTGACACGATCGGTCAGCACCAGACCACGCTCTAATGGCGCATTGGTAATCGCAATCGCATACAGGGAGGTGATAAAACTCTCAAAGTTATCAACCGTCGGAATATCACCCAGACTTGGTCGTAACGCATCTTTTAAGCTTTCACGGCGTCCGGCACTCTCTGCCACCAGCAGAACCGGATGATTGGCCTGATCGATATATTTTTTGACTTCAATAAATGGTTTTTCACGTTTTGGATCGACAGGCAGACGTGGTGGCAACTGGGTATCGAGGTTCAATACGCCGGCTTTTTGGTCAAAAGGCGTTTGGGCGGCAATAATACGCGCAAATTGATTCAGCTGCTCCAGAACCTGATTGGTCTGAAAGAACAGGCTGTCTGGGGGGAGGATCGGCTGATCGACATTGTGACGGCGATCTTCATAACGGCGCACCACATCCTGCCAGAATTGGGTCAAACTCTCGTCTAAAGCCCGATCTGTAATGACAATGCCATTCTTAGGTAAGTACGAAATCAGCGAACTTTGACCTTGCATGGCCTCAGCACTGAAAAACAGCGGTAAATAAAACTCGATTCCCGGTGAAACAATGCCCTCCATCACATCCTGATAGATCGGATTTTTCTTTGGATTGGCAGTCGGGAAAAATTCGGCATAGCGGTCACGGAACGTCGCACGGCCTTCCTTGAGCGGAAATTCCTGTGCCGGCAATACGGTAAACTGCTGCAAACTTTGCGTGGTGCGCTGAGTTTCGGAATCGAAAAATTTCAGGCTTTCAATTTCATCATCAAACAGGTCAATCCGAATCGGTGCTTCCTGCCCCGAGGCATAAATATCCATGATACTGCCGCGTACCGCAAATTCACCCGGATCATAAACCGTATCGACCAGATAATAACCGGCCTGAATCAGCTTTTTCTTTTGTTGTTCCAAATCGAATTTCTGTCCGACGTGAATATCAAAATGTTCACCCAAAATCCATGAAGTCGGTGCGACACGCTGGGCCAAGGTTGAGGCAGAAAGTAACAGCACGCCAGTTTTTGGCATATTGGATAAAATCGCCAGACGTTCCGAGACAATATCCTGGTGCGGAGACAGGCGGTCATAAGGCAAAATTTCCCAATCTGGAAAAATCGTGGGTTTAATCCCATAAAATTCCAGTTCACTTTCCAGTTGACCCAAATGCTGGTTATTGCGTGCAATCACAATAAATAAACGCGATTGCTGCTGCACGATTTCTTTGAGCAACAATGCCGTCGAGGAACCTTGCAGATTGCCTAACCAGCGTTTCTCGCCTGCTTTGAGTTGTGGTAAATTGAGTTGGGAAATTTCTTGTTGGAACATGGATATAGCTTTAAAGTCTAAATAACCTGAGGCTTATACTAGCACGATGATCTCAGGATATTTTGTTATTTTTATGCAGTCTTGCCACATCCATACGCTTCGATTTCAAGCCACTTTTAACACTTATTTTTTCTCTCGCAGAAAGTTACGATAATAATCATTTAACTTCTTGAGGATCATTTTAAATTGCAGCAGGTTCTCTTCGGTATTTCCCAAAGTCACATTAAAACGCTGATGGGCAATTTCCAGATCAATCTTTTCATTGATCAGCATCGCGGTGTCGTATAAAGCTTTTAAATCATCAAACTGTTTTAGACGGCGATTGGACAAATATTCTAAGCGTGCGGCCAGTTCCTGATTTAAGTCAATGCCATCCACGATATAACCTGTGCCTTCGACATGCTGGATATTCTGCTCGTCTAAATATAACTGTACAGCAGTCAGTTTATTAGTTTTAAATAATGCACTGATTTTATCAAACATCGCCATTTACCCAGCCAAATAAAGTTCAGACCCTAGTCTAGATGAAAATGCCTCAAATCCACATATCGAACTTGAGGCAAATTGTCAAAATCACAACAATCAGTTGAGTTGAGCTGTTTCAAGACAATTTATGCTATCAAGAAACCTGTTCGAGCTGACTCTCTGCTACAGGTATTTCAGACACCAGATTTTCAAATGCAAAGATTTCTTCTAATTGTGTTTCGCTTAATAAACCGAGTTCCAATACCACTTGCGGCACGGTTTTATTTTCACGCATACATTGTTTACCAATTTCATCACATTTGGCATGCCCCAGAATCGGCTCAAGTAAGGTCACAATCCCGACACTGCGCATGACCGAACTTAAACAGATTTCTTCATTGGCCTGAATGCCAGCAATACATTTCTGATTCAGGGTTTGCATGCCTTGAGTCAACAATTGAATCGACTCATTCATGGTCAGGGCAATCACAGGTTCCATCACATTCAGTTGTAACTGCCCAGCTTCCGCTGCCATAGTAATGGTCAAATCATTACCGATGACCCGGAAGGCAATCTGATTGACCACTTCCGGAATCACAGGATTGATTTTTGCCGGCATAATTGATGAGCCTGCTTGCAATTCCGGTAAGCGAATTTCAGCCAGACCTGTACGTGGTCCCGAGCTAAGCAAGCGCAAGTCATTACAGATTTTGGACAGTTTCACTGCCAGGCGTTTTAAACTGCTCGACAAGATAATAAAGACACCACAATCACTGGTGGCCTCCACATAATCTTCTGCACCTTTTAAAGGCAGCCCCGTCAGGTGCGCCAAAGTTTCGACGACTCGCGTCGCATAACCTGGCGGTGTGTTTACCCCAGTCCCGATCGCCGTTGCACCTAAATTCACTTCCAGCAATAACTGGCGCATCTGCTCAATCAGTTTTAAATCTTCCTTTAATAAAGTCGCAAAAGCCCGGAATTCCTGCTCCATGGTCATCGGGACTGCATCTTGCAACTGGGTACGCCCCATCTTGATCACATACTGAAATTCGGCTGCCTTCGTATATAAACAGTCAATCAGTGCTTTCAGCACTGCCAATAATTCATTCAGGCTGCTATAAGTTGCCAAACGTAAAGCGGTTGGATAGACATCATTGGTCGATTGCGAAGTATTCACATGATCATTCGGATGCAGGATGTGATACTCACCTTTATGATGCCCCAAGATCTCTAAGGCGATATTGGCAATGACTTCATTGGCATTCATATTAATTGACGTACCAGCACCGCCCTGATAAGGATCAAGTGGAAAGGCCGCTTGCCAGTTTTCAGGATGCTGAATCAATTCATTACAGGCTTTTTGAATAGCAGTACTCGTCTGCTCGGATATTTTTTGAAAATGCAGGTTGGTCTGTGCCGAAGCTTTTTTGACCTGAGCCAATGCACGAATAAAATGTGATTGTTGCCCTATCGCCAATCCTGAAATCTGGAAATTTTCGATGGCACGTAAAGTGTGAATCCCATAATAGCTGTGTAATGGGATCTGTTTTTCCCCCAATAAGTCACGTTCAATGCGGGTCGGTTCGATTTGCAGCATATTGTCCACTAAAAAATACCTTGGCGATGCACCGTATTTGGTGTGGTCTCAATATGAGCAAACAAATACAGAGCGAATAGGAGGACTTTAACCTAAATTTGCTACGATTTATTACCAATACAGTAAAGCTGTGAGTTTTGTAAGATCATGTAAATAAAAAGCTAAAATTTAAATCTTTTAATCGCTTATCCTGAATTAGCTTGTTTTACCTCAATCCAATACTTTATCTCTCGCTGTTAAGTGGCTTAACTTTCCTTAAGTTCCATCCAGTTAAATTGGTATTTACAATAAACATACATAAAAGCTGTGTAAATGTTACAGAGTGTAATTTTTAAACCGTGCTTGAATCACTGCCTTGTGATCTCCGTACAAAAAATCATCTGGAACGATGGTTTCCATATTTACAGGATGCCCTGCCTATGACTTATTTAAATCCGACCCTGATTACCTTCATGTTTTATATTATCGCCATGATTGCAATCGGTTTATATGCTTACCGTGCAACCTCCAATTTTGATGAATATATTTTAGGTGGACGTAGTCTGGGCAGTGTCGTTACAGCTCTTTCCGCAGGTGCATCAGATATGAGTGGCTGGCTGCTGATGGGTCTTCCGGGCGCAATTTACCTGTCTGGCCTGTCAGAAGCCTGGATTGCCATCGGCCTGATTATCGGAGCGTGGCTAAACTGGTTACTGGTGGCAGGTCGTCTACGGGCGCATACCGAATACCAGAATAATGCCCTGACCCTGCCAGATTATTTCACCAGCCGTTTTTCCGACCGCAAACGCATTTTACGGGTCTTGTCTGCCTTGGTGATTCTGGTGTTCTTTGCAATTTATTGTGCCTCGGGCATGGTCGCAGGTGCACGCCTGTTTGAAAGCCTGTTCGGCTGGAATTACACCACGGCGCTTATCATCGGTGCGATGGCGACAATTTTATATGTGTGTATTGGTGGTTTTCTGGCAATCAGCTGGACGGATACTTTTCAGGCCGGTTTGATGATCTTCGCACTGTTGCTGACCCCGATCATTACCTTCCTGGCCTTGGGTGACAATAGCCAGCAAGTGAGTGTCATCCTTGAATCTGCCCGTCCACATGCGTCCAGTATGCTTGAAGGCTTAAGCGTGGTGGCGATTATTTCCAGTCTGGCCTGGGGTTTGGGTTATTTTGGTCAACCACATATTTTAGTGCGCTTCATGGCAGCAGATTCAGTGAAGACCATTCCTGCTGCACGCCGTATTGGCATGACCTGGATGATTCTGTGTCTGGGCGGCGCAGTGGCAGCTGGTTATATCGGGATTGCCTATTTCACCGTTAATCCAGCATTCGCCTCGGTGGTGAACCAGAACCCTGAAACCGTGTTTATGGAATTGACTAAAATCCTGTTTAATCCATGGATCGCTGGCATCGTACTTGCAGCTATTCTGGCCGCGATTATGAGCACCTTGAGCTGTCAGCTTCTGGTCTGTTCAACCACCCTGACTGAAGATTTATACAAGAGCTTCCTGCGCAAAAATGCCTCGCAAAAAGAACTGATCTGGGTCGG
Organism: Acinetobacter sp. YH12151; assembly: GCF_013418355.1. Classification (NCBI taxonomy): domain Bacteria; kingdom Pseudomonadati; phylum Pseudomonadota; class Gammaproteobacteria; order Moraxellales; family Moraxellaceae; genus Acinetobacter; species Acinetobacter sp. YH12151. Next base: position 45,960 of record NZ_VPCG01000001.1, read on the forward strand.
TCGTGCTATGGTTTTAGTAATTGCGTTAATTGCGATTGCCTTGGCGATTAATCCGAACAGCAAGGTTTTAGGTCTGGTGGCTTATGCCTGGGCAGGCTTTGGTGCAGCATTTGGCCCCTTGATTATCTTGTCTTTGTTCTGGAAGCGTATGACCCTCAACGGCGCGATTGTCGGCATGCTGGTCGGTGCGGTGACGGTAATCGTCTGGAAAAACTATATGGGTGATACCGGCCTGTACGAGATTATTCCCGGTTTTATTCTGGCTACCCTGAGTATCGTGATTGTCAGCTTAGTGGATAAGGCACCGAGTGATGATGTGGTACATCGTTTTGAAATGGCCAAAGCTGAATATCAAAAAGAAATGGCGGAAATGGAAAAATAATATTGATATTCAATACAAAAAAAGGGACTCTCGAGTCCCTTTTTGATTTTAATTTACTGCGAATTACTGGGCTTTTCCCGGCATTTTCAGATGGATCCGCTGACTTTCTTTAATCACTTCCATCACCGGATAACTGCGCGTTTCTTTAATTCCGGGCAATTGCCACAAGATCTGACCTGAGATTTTGCGGAATTCATCCATATTGGCACAGCGGATTTTTACCACGAAATCGAAGCCGCCACTGATCATGTGACATTCGATAATTTCAGGAATCTGCCGGACTGCATGGGAAAATTCATCTAAAACATTCGGTGTGGTTTTATCCAGTAAAATTTCAACAAAGACCACAAAACCATTATTCAACATGACTGGATTGAGGCGCGCTTCATAGCCCACAATAAAACCTTCACGGGTCAGCTTTTGTACACGCGCCAAGGCTGCTGTAGGCGACAGATTGACCAGTTCAGCCAGTTTGATATTGGACAGCTTAGCATCGGATTGCAATAAACCCAGTATACGAATATCTATACGGTCAAGGTTCAAATAAGGACTTGTCATTAGAATTATTCTCTAAAAAAAGCGAAAACTATAGTGAGATATTCGTCAAATATTCTGTGATTATAGATTAAAACTCATTCACCTCAAAGAACTGATTGACGCAGTACAGGAAGTCACTAAGCCGACCACACTAAGCCCCACCTATGGTTCAGATGCCATGAAGCAGCCAAATTATATCGCCGAATTCAAAGATAAAAATGAATACGAACAACGTATCAACACTGCATGGCGCCGTGCGGAAACTGAATGCGTCGAAGAACTCTTGCTGCATAGTGAAATTTCCTCCGAACTCAGCGACAAGATTCAAGCGCTTGCCTTTGATCTGGCGCATTCCTTGCGTGAACGTAAAAGTTCAGGCGGTAAAGCAGGCATCGTACAAGGATTGTTACAGGAATTTTCCCTATCTTCTCAGGAAGGCATTGCCCTGATGTGTCTGGCCGAAGCCTTGCTGCGGATTCCAGACAAAGCCACGCGTGACCTGCTGATCCGCGACAAGATCAATCAGGGCAACTGGAAAGAACATCTCGGTCAAAGCCAGCTGATGTTTGTCAATGCCGCAGCCTGGGGCTTGATGCTGACGGGTAAATTAATGGAAACCCCACAGCAAAAAAGCCTGTCCAGTTTATTAACCGGCCTGTTGGCGCGCAGTGGTCGCGGCATTATCCGTAAGGCTGTCGATGTTGCCATGCGCATGATGGGCGAACAGTTTGTGACGGGTGAAACCATTGATGAGGCACTGAAAAATGCAGAACGTCTGGAAGAAAAAGGCTTTCGTTATTCCTATGACATGCTTGGTGAAGCAGCACTGACCGATCCGGATGCGGAACGCTATTATCAGGATTATCAGCAAGCGATTCATGCCATCGGGCAAGCCTCGCAGGATAAAGACGTTTATGATGGCCCGGGCATTTCCATCAAACTCTCTGCCCTGCATCCGCGTTATCAGCGCGCACAGATGGATCGTGTACATGATGAACTGTATGGAAAAATGCTTAAACTCGCGGTCTTGGCGAAACAGTACAATATCGGTTTAAACATTGATGCCGAAGAAACTGACCGTCTGGAAATTTCCTTGCAACTGCTTGAACGCCTGTGTTTTGAGCCGCAATTACAAGACTGGAAAGGCATTGGCTTTGTGATTCAAGCCTATCAAAAACGCTGTTTCTATGTGGTAGATTATATTGTTGATCTGGCCAAACGTAGTCAGAAACGCCTGATGATTCGTCTGGTCAAAGGTGCCTATTGGGACAGCGAGATCAAGAAAGCACAGATTGAAGGCATGTCGGACTATCCGGTATTCACTCGTAAGGTGCATACCGATCTGTCTTATATCGCCTGTGCGCGTAAATTATTGGCTGAACCGGATTATATCTATCCGCAATTTGCCACCCATAATGCACAAACGGTGGCCACGATTTACCAACTGGCGCAACCTGAGCAGTATTATGCGGGTCAATATGAATTCCAGTGTCTGCATGGCATGGGCGAACCCTTGTATGAAAATGTGGTGGGCGACAAATCGGCGAATAAACTCGGTGTCCCTTGTCGCATTTATGCGCCAGTCGGCAATCATGAAACCTTATTGGCTTATCTGGTGCGTCGTTTGCTGGAAAATGGCGCAAATACGTCTTTTGTCAACCGGATTGCCGACAAAACCCTAAATATCGAAGATTTGATTGAGAATCCACAACAAACGATTTTAAAAGCTGCACAGCAGGAAGTCATGATCGGTGCCAAGCATCCGCATATTCCTTATCCGCAAGATCTGTATGGCACACGTATTAACTCATCGGGTCTGGATCTCGCCAATGATGCAGAGCTGAGCGCCTTAAATGAAGTCGCTGCCAGCCTGAAAAACACACAATTTCAGGCAGCAGCCATGGGAACGGCGTTTACAGTGACCGACACAAGTAACGCAGTGCAAATCATCAATCCGGCACAACATCAGGATGTAGTCGGTACAGTCTATGAAGCGACTCAGGAACAGGCTGAAATTGCCTTAACGCAAGCTGTCAATGCACAAGGTTTCTGGGCCAATTTGCCAAAAAATGAGCGAGCAGCCTGCTTAAATAAAGCCGCGGATCTGATGGAACAGCGTTTGCTGACACTGATGGTGATTCTGTCCCGTGAGGCTGGGAAAACCTATTCCAATGCCATTGCCGAGGTCCGGGAGGCGGTAGATTTCTTGCGCTACTATGCCGGTCAGATGTTGGATTTAGCTGAAAATACACAGATTCAACCTTTGGGTACCGTGCTGTGTATCAGTCCATGGAACTTCCCGTTGGCAATTTTTACCGGCCAGATTTCAGCAGCGCTGGTCGCGGGCAATACCGTTATTGCCAAACCGGCAGAACAGACCCCGCTGATTGCTGCACAAGCGGTGCAGATTTTATGGGAAGCTGGCATTCCGCAAGACGTCTTACAGCTCTTGCCGGGTCAAGGTGAAAGCATTGGTGCGCAGCTCAGTGCAGATTCACGCATTCAGGGTATCATGTTTACCGGCTCAACCGAGGTCGCCCATATTCTGCAAAAAACTGTAGCAGAACGTCTGAACCAGTTTGGCGAAAGTGTGACCCTGATTGCTGAAACCGGCGGTCAAAATGCCATAATTGTCGATTCATCTGCATTAACTGAGCAAGTGGTGCTTGATGTGGTTAATTCTGCCTATGACAGTGCCGGCCAGCGTTGTTCTGCTTTGCGTGTGCTCTGTGTGCAAGAAGATAACCTGGATGCTGTGCGCACGATGCTCAAAGGTGCCATGCAGCAGTTAAGAGTCGGCAATCCGATTTTATTAAAAACCGATATTGGTCCGGTGATTGATCTTGAGGCCCAGCAAAATATTCAGACGCATATTCAGCAGATGCGCAGCAAAGGTCACAAAGTCCATCAACTGATGTTTGACCAAGATGAGGCTGAATTAACCCAAGGCACCTTTATTCCGCCAACATTGATTGAACTTCCAAACCTGAACGATCTGGAGCGTGAAGTCTTTGGTCCGGTGCTGCATCTAATCAGCTATAAATATGGTGAACTGGAACAGTTATTGGAACAGATCAACAGCAAAGGCTATGGTCTGACCATGGGCTTACACACACGTATTGATGAAACCATACAAACCGTGATTGCGCGAGCAGAAGTCGGTAACTTGTATATCAACCGTAATATCGTCGGTGCAGTTGTGGGTGTTCAGCCTTTCGGTGGTGAAGGCTTGTCCGGTACTGGCCCTAAAGCTGGTGGGCCGCTTTACATCTACCGTTTAATGCAGCAGCTTTCCGAGAAGAAACTGGCGCAGCCTTATGCCATGCGATCTGATCAAGCCCCTATTGAACACAAACCAGTCCAGGAATTTAAGGCTTGGGCCTCTAAAACTTTCCCCACAATCTCCTTAAAAGCACCCAGCCAGATTGCGACCAGACAAAGCTTTAGTTTGCAAGGTCCAACCGGCGAAGAAAACCAGTACATGATCTTGCCACGTGAAAGTGTTCTATCTTTGGCGCACACCGAGCAAGACCAGATTCAGCAAATTTTGGCCATTTTATCGGTCGGCAGTCGCCCTGCAGTATTGGCTGAAAATACTTTTGTGCTGAAATATCTACAAACAATGCCAAAAGCAGTTGCTGCCCGATTCAAAGTGATTCAAGACATTGAAAGTGGGGAATTTGATGCTGTATTACATCATGGTGATGCTGCGGAATTGATTGATTTACAGAAGCGTATTGCGGCTCGAAAAGGCCCCATTGTAGGAATCACGCATTTAAACTCAGGCAATCATGACATTCCGGTGGAGCGATTGGTGCTTGAACGGGCCATTAGCATCAATACGGCAGCAGCCGGTGGCAATGCCAGTTTGATGACGATGAGTCATCTCTAAATTAATCGAATCATCTTGTCATTTTTCTGTTCATGATTTCCTCTTTACGGCCAAATTTTTCTCCTCAGAGGGTTTGGTCTTTTTTATGCAGTTTTTAAAGCCGCTCAGCCACAATAGGCTTAGGCAGATCAGCAATTATTTGCTACCATTTGCGCTTTAAAATATTTGCGACTTCTTACTGCATATGACTTCATCTTATCAGCAACAACTCGATGCCAAAATTGAACGCATCAGCGCTCAGTTTGCCGAATATCAACCACCTGCCCTCGAAGTATTCCAGTCTCCTGAAAAATATTTCCGCATGCGTGCTGAATTTCGGATCTGGCATACTGAGGATGACATGTTCTATGCCATGTTCGAGCGCAATGAAGATCAACAGAAAAAAGTCATCCGCATTGATGAATTTCCGGTTGCAGACCTCAGTATCAATCAGTTGATGCCTAAATTACTGCAAGCGCTCAAAGCAGATCCAGTATTATCGACACGTCTGTTTGAAGTACATTTTCTGGCGACCTTAAGTGGTCAGGTTCTGGTTTCTCTGATTTATCATCGTAAATTGGATGAAAGCTGGGAACCGGCAGCCAAAGCACTGGCAGAACAGTTAAATATCAAGTTAATTGGCCGCAGCCGTGGACAGAAGTTTGTCCTGTCTGATGAATATGTGGTGGAAGAACTTTCTGTTTTTGATCGTACCTATCAATACAAACAGATCGAAAGCAGCTTTACCCAGCCGAATGCCCAAGTCTGCCAAAACATGCTGGAATGGGCATGTGATGCGGCAGAGCAATCTGATCAAGATTTGCTGGAATTATATTGTGGTAATGGTAACTTTACCCTGCCACTCTCGACCAAGTTCCGCCGTGTTCTGGCAACCGAGTTAGCCAAATCTTCAGTCTATGCGGCTGAGTGGAATATTGAGCAAAACCAGATTGAGAACATTCAGGTCGCGCGTCTTTCTGCAGAAGAGTTCACCCAAGCTTACAACGGCGAGCGTGTGTTCCGCCGCCTGCAAGAAGCCAATATTGATCTTGCGACTTATGACTTTGATACGGTATTTGTCGATCCACCGCGTGCCGGTATTGATGATGAAACGCTTAAACTATTACAGCGCTTCCAACGCATTATTTACATTTCTTGCAATCCAGACACATTGCATGACAATCTGAAACAGTTGTCTCAAACCCATAAAATCAGCAAATTCGCTATGTTTGATCAATTTCCATATACACACCATGTAGAAACGGGCGTATTGTTAGAAAGAAGATAAAGAATTTGTTTCAATTTATTTTCTTGTTACAAAAAAGGAGTTTTTCGAAATTCCTTTTTTTATATCTTAAATCATTAACTTAATAACAAATTATCATTTGTACAGCTAAAAATATCGTTAGCTCTTTGAGCTTCAATCGGAAATTTTAAAGACCAACTGCTGCTTTTATCACATAGGTCCTATTGCTTTATTTATTTAATTGGCTATATTTCACTCTATGTTAGGTTGTTGTATGAAGGCTCTATGAGTTTTTGGCAAAAGTTGTTTTCTGTGGAACAACACAATGAACACAAGAATCAGATTGCTTGTGTAGAAAATGATTGCTCTTTCAAGACAAATGAACAGCTTCTTGAAGCTTTGTCTAAAGCAACTGATGAAGAGATCATCATCGGAATCAAAAAGGTTCTTGTATCACGCGGCTATAGCCGTAAGGAACTGAATGAACTTCAACACTTGCCCTTGCAGTAATCGGCAAAGGCTCTAGCCTGATCAAAAAAAGCACTTGTGTAACCAGGTGCTTTTTTTATATCTGTCGCTTTAATTACATTGAAGAAGAACCAAACTTAGAGAGTTCAATTGTATAAATCCGACTACACAACCTTCTGCCTTCTGTTGAGTAATTGGTAATAAATCTGAACACTTCTTCCTCTCACTTTTTCTGATTTTATTGAAATGTAAAAGTTAGCTTAGGCTATTTATAGGTGTTACTGAACAGATGTTCATCTGAATTCTGCCATACAGGTGATCAAGTCACTTGCTGCATACGCCTATTGCTTGTCTGCCTAAACTCAAGCAAAGCGTCGATTAATTTAGCAAAAGGCAGTACACTTGTTATTAAACTACAATGCTTTTTTAAATGGCTTAATTCTGATATGCAACAGACTAAACGGTTTCCCATAGGAGCGCACCTTATGGTTAAACATTTCGGTTATACCCATCATGGGATATACGCTGGACGTGGTCGTGTTATTCATTATTCGGGCTTTGCACATTTATTCAAGAAACGCCCCATTGAAATAACCTCTATTGAAAAATTCAGTCATGGCAAAGCGATTCATGTGCAACATTATGACTCAGCGAAATATAAAGGCCGTAAAGTTGTGCGTCGCATGCGTTCCAGAATGCATGAAAATAATTATCATTTAATTATCAATAATTGCGAACATCTGTGTACTTGGGCGATTACCGGCGTAGAAAGCAGCCCGCAAGTGATCTATATGATGAATCGCCTGACCACGATTGGTTATATCAGCTCGATGATGAGTTTCATGAACAGCATGTTCCTGACCCTGACCACGACGAGTTTTGCCTTGGCCTTGTACATCAAGAAGAAGCTTAGAGATAAAGCCAATCTGCGTTTGCAACAATACCGTGAATTGCAAGATCAGGCTAAAACGAAAGTGTCAGACCTGACTAATCTTAAACATCGTTAATTTAAAGCTCAGCCTGCCGATGATTTTTTGTTAGTAAGAAATTTTGAGTTCGGGTTTAAACTTTGATATTGAAAGGAACAGATCAGGTTAAATAACCTTTTTTGGCCTGAATCGCTTCAGGTAAACCTTTACCCAAAGAGCTTAAGGTTTCCCGTTCTACCAGTCGTACCATTGAATCGAGTGGCAGATCATTATCCTGTAGCCCAAAAGGCTCTTCTAGCTCAGCACTGAGCTCATCTAGGCCTAAGAGCATATAAGCAATCAACCCGACCAGAATCGGCGTCCACAGGCCCAGATTGGCCTGCAAACTAAAAGGTAAAATAAAACAGAACGAATACACTGCACGATGTAACAGTACCGAATAAGAAAATGGCAATGGCGTCGACAGTATCCGGTCACAACCGGCCTGAATATTGCCCAAGGCCACAGTATGCTGATTCAAATTATTATAAATAATATCGCTGATGTTGCCCTGCTTATATTGCTGAACCAACTCCTTTTGCATCTGTTCCAGCACCCATTGTGAAGGATTGATTTGCACGAGCAACTGATCGAATGCCATATTTTCAAAATGCGTGGTTGTTTGGTAATGCTGAATACTTTGTACTTGCTGTCTGAGCCGGTCACGCAACAGATGGCTAAACAGCATCATGCGATATAACAAGACCTCGCGGGTCTGATCATCCAGCACATGGCTGTCCCGGCATAAATGACGTGTGGTGGCGATTAGCGCTCCCCAGAGCTTGCGCCCTTCCCACCAGCGCTCATAACATGCCGTATTTCTAAAGCTGAGAAAGATCGAAAGAATCACACCAAAAATGGTAAAGCCGATTGCGGGTACGGCAGGAAGATTCACAAAATGTGCCTGACTCAAATAGACCAGTAGGCCGGAAATAAAGACCACCAAGACTAAAGCCGGCAATACCTTAGGCAAAATTGTGCCCTGCCAGGCAAACAGTAAACCGATACTATTGTTTTTATCACGCACAATCATGGCATTTTCCCTGCTGTATTGAAAAAGCCCAACCGAAGTTGGGCCTTTAATATCTGATTTAAACCTGATTATTTGCCTGGCTTGAAACTGTCTTTCAAGTCAAGAATACGGTTAAATACTGGTTTTTTGCTATTATGATCGTATTGATCGGCAACGAAGTAACCTTCACGCTCAAACTGGAAGCGATCTTCCGGTTGAGCTTGCGCCAATGCCGGCTCAATCACGGCTTGAACCACCTTTAATGATTCAGGGTTCAGGTTGGCCAGGAAGTCATCACCCACTTCAGGATCCGACTCAGTGAACAGACGTTCATAAATACGGACTTCGGCAGGCACACCTTTAGTCGCAGATACCCAGTGAACCACGCCTTTCACCTTGCGGCCTTCAGGGTTCTTACCCAAAGTTTCAGGATCAATCGAACATTTCAGCTCAACCACTTCACCATTTTCATCTTTAATGACTTCATCACATTTGATCACATAGGCATGACGTAAACGTACTTCACCACCTGGAATCAGACGTTTAAAGCCTTTTGGTGGTTCTTCCTCAAAGTCTTTACGGTCAATAAACAGCTCAGTGGTTAAAGGAATCACGCGTTCGCCCATGTCCACGTTCGGATGACGTGAATGGGTCAGATCCATATCGGCTGGCAAGTTGCTTAAGGTCACTTTCAGTGGATTTAACACGGCCATACCACGCGCTGCGGTATTTTCCAGAGACTGGCGGATGCAATATTCCAGCATCGCGACATCGACAATACTACCATCCACTTTCGATACACCGACACGCTGGCAGAAATCACGCAGACCTTCAGGTGTAAAACCACGGCGACGCATACCGACTACAGTTGGCATACGTGGATCGTCCCAACCATTCACATGAGCACCTTCAACCAGTTTACGTAATTTACGTTTCGAGGTGATAGTGTAATCCACATTCAAACGGCTAGATTCGTACTGACGTGGCACAGATGGTGATTTAACCTTTGCCACCACCCAGTCATAGAACGGACGGTGATCCTGGAACTCTAATGTACAAAGCGAGTGAGTAATGCCTTCAATCGCATCAGACAATGGATGCGCATAGTCGTACATTGGATAAATTTTCCATGTATCGCCTGTCTGATGGTGCGCTGAATGCAAGATACGATACAAGATCGGATCACGCATATGTACGTTCGGTGAGGTCATATCGATTTTAGCGCGTAAAACAGCCTGACCTTCAGCATATTCACCGCTACGCATCTTCTCAAAACGTTCCAGATTCTCTGCAACAGTTGCATCACGTTGTGGCGAGTTCTTACCCGGCTCGACAAAGTTACCGCGGTTTAAACGGATGTCTTCGGGGCTTTGTAAATCCACATAGGCATCACCCTGTTCAATCAGCTGAACCGCCCATGTATAAAGTTGATCAAAATAGCTCGATGCATAGCGCGGCTCGCCCTCCCACTGGAAGCCCAACCATTTCACATCATTGGCAATACCATCAACATATTCCTGTTCTTCAGCATCCGGATTGGTATCATCAAAACGAAGATTACACACACCCTGGAATTCTTCAGCAATCCCAAAGTTCAAGCAAATTGCTTTCACATGGCCAATATGTAAGTAGCCATTTGGCTCAGGCGGAAAACGCGTGACGATCTGTTGGGTACGACCAGCGGCTAAATCATCCGTAATGACCTGACGTACAAAGTCCAAGCCCGGTTGTTGTTCTTGCTGCTGCACTGAATCGACTGCATTGTTCTTTTGGGTCGGGTTCTCGGGCAGAGATGTCACAACATCATTTGGCTTCATGATCAATCATTCACTTCTAAAGTTAAAAAGGGATTAACGAATATTTAATCGCACAGGTTGTACGCATATTCATTATCAAAGTTCCTTAGTTTAACTAGAGGTGAATAATCTCTCAACCGCTAACTATGGTATTTGATTTCAATTCACCCATTTTAAAAAATGAAAATACGGCGAGTTGCCTGAAACTAAAATATCAGTGCTTGTACAAGCAGTAAAATCATTAATTTACGCCAATTCAAAATAGGGTGCCTGATAGGGCAATATCTGAAATGCCTTGATAAATCAACGTATAAATAAGGTACTATTTTTATGCTTTTAACAAAGAAAATAATGTTTTTACTTGCCTAGTCGATTGTAGTTTGCTTATGCTTCACTCATTCAGAAAAAACCATGGCACTCGTCCATGATTAGGAGATTACACAATGAGTTTTCCTCAAGTCGAATTAAACACCAATAAAGGTCGTATTGTTCTTGAACTCAATGCTGAAAAAGCACCTAAAACAGTGGCTAACTTTTTAGAATATGTGCGTGACGGTTTTTATGACGGCGTAATTTTCCACCGTGTGATTGATGGTTTCATGATCCAGGGTGGTGGTATGGATGAAAACTTCAAAGAAAAAGCGACCCGTGATGCAATCGAAAATGAAGCAGACAATGGCTTAACTAACGATTTGGGCACAATTGCCATGGCGCGTACGCAAGCTCCACATTCTGCATCTGCTCAATTCTTCATTAACGTTGGCAACAACGCATTCCTTAACCATTCTGGTAAAACAGCACAAGGTTGGGGTTATGCAGTATTTGGTAAAGTGACTGACGGCATGGACATTGTCAACGAAATTAAAGGCGTTCGTACTGGCAACCGTGGCTACCACGCTGATGTTCCACTAGAAAATGTAGTTATTGAGTCTGCAAAAATCATTTCTGAATAAAAAACGTCCTCTCCGTTCTTTATGAGTTTTAAAGCGATGCTTTAAAACGGTGTAATGGAAAATCCCTCATATAAATGAGGGATCTAGAGAGGAATAAAAGGAAAAGATTCGTGACCTATCTGTTTATCTCAGATTTACATTTGTCACCTGATCACCCTCGACTTGTTCGGGGGTTTTTAGATTTATTGACCGAATATCAAGATCAAAATACCCGATTGTATATTTTGGGTGACTGGTTCAATGCCTGGATCGGTGATGACTATACAGCCCCATGGCTGGACGAAATTATCACTGCCTTAAAACAGTTTATTCAGGCTGGCAATCAGGTATATTTTCAGGCAGGCAACCGGGATTTTGTTCTCGGCAGCAAGTTTTTAGCTCAATTTGGCGGAAAGCTGCTTCCTGAGATAGACCAACTGAACATTGCAAGAACACGTTTTCGCCTGGAACATGGTGATGCACTGTGTACCGATGACATCGCTTATCAGCGCTTTAAAAAGATTATCCGGCATCCACTTCTGCTAGGCTTATTAAAGCGTACACCGCTGTCTTTCCGTAAAAAATTAGCCAATGGCTTTCGTCAGCAAAGTCATCAGGCGCAGCAGTTTAAAAGCTATGAAGTGATGGATGTTAATGATCAGGCCGTTGAGCTGGCATTACAAGACGTTGACGTATTGATCCATGGCCATACGCATCGCGCAGCCATTCATCCGCTAGGTCAGAAAAAAAGAATCGTACTGGGTGACTGGAAGGAAGACAGTGCCGAGATACTGGAAATTCAGGAAAACCAAGATTTCGAAAGCCTAAAACTAAAAAAGTGGCGATATTAATCGGCCACTTTTTTTAAGATATGTGTTTGCTTAGCACAGACGATAAAGCTTATTCACACCGGTATAGAAACTTTTACCATCAAGGTTAAACAGAATTTCTTCACCTGTTTGTAGCTGGATCATTTTTCCAACTTCTACCCAGATAAAACCATCCTGAGTGTTTTGCTTGCGCTTTAAAGGAACCAGTTTAACATTAATTTCGCCACCATTTACGGCTGTAGCGGTATGCCATTCATTTAATATATTCAAAATATTTACTCATAAAATGAGCTTTTTGTGACTGTACAAAGAGATTAAGAAAACCAAATTTGTATAATAATTCTGTAGTTACTAGATGTTATTCAAGCTCAAGCTTGAACCAAAAGTGAATCACAATTAGCTAGAAATAATAAAAGCGGGAACTATACCCACTCGAAGTGTTTATAAGTATACATGCTTATTTACTAGAAAGCAAACACACATTGTCATTACAAATAAAGACTAACCCTATTCTTTTAAATAATTATTTTGCACACTTTATCAGCGCTATTCTCTAAGCTATTTTTCGTACAAATTGTTCCTCTTTGTGGCGGTTCATTAACATTCACTTGGATTTAAATAACCAGATTATTCCTGATAGAAAATAAAAATCTCTACAGCCTATTCACTCAGATTCATTTCCGGCATTTTACAGTCCAATCCACCACGCGATTTTCTGCCAGGTCTTCAGTTGATCTTTAAAATAATTGTAAACTGCATTCACTGCCCCATTTGCACATTGCCGGCGATACTTACTCTTCCACGCTTCTTGCTAAAAAATGCCAATAGACAAAAACCGGGTTTTCATCTGATTCAACACTAAGTTTTGCTTGAATCTATATCAAGATCATTAAACAACAGACTTTGCCTGATGCTGTTTTATTGTAATAATCCCCAGATCTGAAAATTTTATAGACCCAGAGCATCTACCCTCATTTTATTTAAAAAAATTGGAGTCCATTGATGGATTTACTCAAGATCACACAGACCCGCTATGCCACCAAAGCCTATGATCCTAGCAAGAAAATCCCGGCAGCCCAGTTTGAACGTTTATTAGAAGTTTTGCGTTTTGCACCTTCTTCGATCAATATTCAGCCTTGGCATTTTTTTATTGCCGATCATGATGCCGCCAAACAGCGCATTGCCAAAGCCTTGATCGGTACTTATGCCTACAATGCACCCAAAGTTCTGGATTCTTCGCATACTATTTTATTTTGCACCAAAGCCGATATTAATGAGCTGCATCTGGAAAACTTACTGAATCGCGATGATCTCAGCGGGCGTTTTAAAGATGAATCGGCCAAAGAAGGTCAGAAAAACACCCGTGCAGGCTATATTCATTATTATCGTAATGAAAAAGGTGACATTCAGCGCTGGGCTGAAAATCAGACCTTTATTGCGCTCGGTCAGATGCTGTTGGCTGCCGGAATTGAAGGTGTCGATGCCACACCAATTGGCGGCTTTGATGAAGAGATAATTAGTGAAGAATTACAACTCGCAGAACAGGGTTTAATTCCCTCTGTCTTGCTGACTTTGGGTTATCGCAGTGAAAATGACTTCAATGCCAAACTGCCGAAATCACGTCTACCCGCTGAAGACATTTTCACCAAACTGTAAGGATTTTATGCTATAAAAGGGGCCAGGCGCCCCTTTCCATATCAGTTCGGGCCTATTTTTTGCTTTATTTAATTTACCATCTAATAGAATAACAATAGAGGTCATCTATGTCGCTCCTTACCTCCAAATCCCTGAAATTTGCATGCCATCATTGCGATAAAATTTATCTCCAACACTATAAAGATCAACAGCATCGTTATCCGCACTGTCCAGACTGCCAACAGGCCGGTTTATTGCTTGGACTGGCCGAAGCAGGCGACCTGCTGCGACATCCGATTGAATTTGCATCTTCTTATGTCAAGCAGACATTGCATAAGCTAGGCAAATCACACTAGTGAGACCTAGCAGTAAACCCGCGGCACTTGCAGGTTTGAGTCGCTCTTTAAAGAACATCACACCTGCAATTACCCCCAAAACCACCACCAGAATATTCATGCCAGCAAAGACAATTGCCGGCGAATCCTTGAGCAGCATATGGGCTTTGACATAAAACGCAATATTGGCAAAATTCAGCACACCCAATAACAGACCAGCGCCGATATTCTGTATCGACCCCAAGCTTTTATATTTAAACAGCAGATAGCCCATCGATATGATCAGAGCGCAAATAAACATCAGATTGAGTGCAATGGTAAACTGCAAACCTAAACTGGTTGTATATTTTAATAATACATCAATCAGTGCATAACCCACCCAGACCAGCCCCAGATACAACATGCCCTGACTGCCCTGGCCTGTCCCTTGCCGATGTGAAAATAAAATACACAGCACTGCGCCAATACCTAGGGCAATACCGAGTATTTTCAGCTGACTAAACTGTTCCTGAAAAATAAAATAGGCCGCCGCCAGTGACAAGACTACAGAAAGCCGCTGGGCGATTTCTGTTTTTAAAATTCCAGCGGTTTCCAAGGCTTTAGCCAGAAACAGGAATACACTTGGAAGTAAAATACCTAATGCCAGAATGAGGAACCATGGTGTCTGGCTTGGTGAAATATGCTGGATATCCGGCTTGAACCAGAAAAAGCACAACAAGCTGGCGGTGGCATAATTCCAGCTAATCATGTAGATCGGACTCAGCCCTCTGTTTTTGGCGACTTTTAATAATATTGAGACCACAACGCTACACAGCGCTGCTGCGAAAATCAGTTCCATATGCTGCTCTTATTCTTGCTCTTTATCAGTCTACAAAAAAGCCCACATTCGCTGTGGGCTTTTTCTATAAATGATTCACTGGGAATTATTTATTATAGTACGACACCATTTTCTCTAAAGAAATTGGGCGAATCTTGTCTGCATTACCCGCAGTACCAAATGCTTCATAACGGTCTACACAGATTTGCTTCATGGCATCAACCGTTGCGCTGAAGAATTTACGTGGATCGAATTCGCTTGGCTTTTCAGCCATCATACGACGCATTGCACCAGTAGACGCTAAACGCAAGTCAGTATCGATGTTGATTTTGCGTACACCGTGTTTGATCGCTTCAACCAGCTGCTCAACCGGAACGCCATAAGTTTCCTTGATGTCGCCGCCATACTGGTTAATTACTGCCAACCACTCTTGTGGCACAGAGCTTGAACCGTGCATAACCAAATGCGTATTTGGAAGTGCCGCATGAATTTCTTTAATGCGGTCAATCGCCAGAATATCGCCTGTAGGTGGACGCGTAAATTTGTACGCACCGTGTGAAGTACCTACAGCAATCGCCAGCGCATCCACATTGGTATCTGCAACGAAACTACGTGCTTCTTCAACTGAAGTCAGAAGTTGAGAATGATCGAGTACGCCTTCTGCGCCCACGCCATCTTCTTCACCCGCCATACCTGTTTCAAGGCTACCCAAACAACCGATCTCACCTTCTACAGAAACGCCACATGCATGTGCCATTTGAACCGTACGACGAGTCACATCAACGTTGTATTCGTATGAAGTTGGGGTTTTGCCATCTTCACCAAGTGAGCCGTCCATCATCACTGATGAAAAGCCGAGCTGGATTGAACGTTGGCAAATGTCAGGGCTGGTTCCGTGGTCTTGGTGCATTACCACTGGAATATGTGGCCATTCTTCAATTGCAGCCAAAATCAGGTGACGCAAGAACGGAGCGCCTGCATATTTACGCGCACCCGCAGATGCTTGTACGATAACAGGTGAATTGGTTGCATCTGCTGCAAGCATAATTGCACGCATTTGTTCTAAGTTGTTTACGTTAAATGCTGGTACGCCGTAAGCATGTTCGCCGGCGTGATCCAAGAGCTGGCGCAATGAAATAAGAGCCATAATATCCTCCCAGTGAATGCCACATATTCTACATGTTCAAAGGTTTCAATTCAGCAACAAATAACACTATTTAAAAAAAATCCCTGCTTTTGCAGGGATTTTGTCTCACATGCACTGGATTAAGGTGCTACAGGCTCAGAAGTCGCTGTAACTGACTGGTCTGCAGTTGCTTCATCTGCTGGCGCATTGGCAATTTCAGCTGGAATATCGGTATTTTTTTCATCTAAAACTGGCTGGTCAATGGCATCAATCGCTGCTTGCTGCTCTGGTGTTATAGTCTCATTGGCTACTGCTGCCGAGCTTTCTGTTTCAGCGACCGGTGCATTTTCCTGTTTCGCACATGCAGTCAATGCCAATGATGCAGCGAATAAAGCTGCCAAAGTTAACTGTTTTTTCATCACGTGATCTCATCATTTGGTGATTTAATGACTGCATCTTATGACAGATTTATTGCATTTTCATGACGAAGCCATGAAGGGTAAGTTTTCATTGTCAAAAAAATGACATAAAAAAGCTGGCACTTGGCCAGCTTTTTGGCTTAGGACATGCAATCAAGCACGTTCTAAGAGTACCGCAACTGCAGGAAGGGTTTTACCTTCAACGAATTCGAGGAATGCACCACCACCCGTAGAAATATAGCCAATTTTATCTGCTACTTCGTACTTGTCGATTGCAGCCAATGTGTCACCACCACCCGCGATCGAGAAACCGGCAGATTCAGCAATCGCTAAAGATAAAGTTTTGGTACCTTCGCCGAATTGATCGACTTCAAACACACCCACCGGGCCATTCCAGAGAATGGTTTTAGAGGTTTTCAGGATTTCTGCAAATGCTTTTGCAGTTTCTGGACCCACATCCAGAATCATGTCGTTATCAGCAACATCGGCAACATTTTTCACAGTTGCTTTCGCAGCAGCCAATGAACCCAGGAAATCTTCAAAGTTGATTTCAGAAGCATCGGCAACCACAACGTCAGTTGGAAGTGGCACTGATACTTTTGCAGCAATGGCTTTTGCAGTATCGATCAGATCTTTTTCACACAGTGACTTACCAACGTTATAGCCTGCCGCAGCAAGGAAAGTATTGGCAATACCACCACCCACGATCAATTGATCGCAGATGTCAGACAGTGAAGTCAACACATCAAGTTTAGTCGATACTTTAGAACCCGCAACAATTGCCACCATTGGCTTTTCAGGTGTCTTAAGTGCACGGCCTAGTGCATCAAGTTCAGCTGCCAATAAAGGACCTGCTGCTGCAACTTTAGCAAGACGCGCTACGCCTTCAGTCGATGCTTCTGCACGGTGCGCTGTACCGAATGCATCCATCACGAATACATCACACAGCGCTGCATATTTTGCAGCAAGTTCAGGATTGTTTTTCTTCTCACCAACGTTAAAACGGCAGTTCTCAAGTAACACAACTTGACCCGGCTGAACCTCAACGCCATCTAGGTAGTCGGTAAATAATTTTACGTCTTGACCCAAAGCTTCAGTCAAGTAAGCCGCTACAGGTGCAAGCGATTGTTCAGCTTTAGGCTCACCTTCAACCGGACGACCAAGGTGAGAATACACCATCACTGCAGCGCCTTTTTCAACTGCTGCTTGAATGGTTGGCAATGCTGCACGAAGACGCGCATCGCTGGTGATCACACCATTTTTAACAGGAACGTTTAAATCTTCACGGATCAGAACACGTTTACCTGCTAAATCGAGGTCAGTCATACGCTGAAAGTTCATGTAGAGCTCACTTTATAGATATTAAAACCAGCCGATTTTAAATGATTATGCAGAAAAAGGTTAGCATCTTTTGCAGAAAACATTCTGAATGCCAAAGTTTTGTTATGATAGAAAAAAGCTTCTTTTAGATTCAGTGCCTATGTCGATACATCCTGATCCAAATCTTAACCGTTTGAATGTGTTAGGTGAGCCTTTATCAAGCTGCTGCTTCGATCCGATTACCGGTTATTTCCGCAATGGCTTTTGCCATACTGCGACCACTGATCTGGGGCAGCATACGGTATGCGCGCAGATGACGTCGGAATTTCTCAATTTCTCGCAAAAAGTGGGCAATGACCTGATCACACCTTTGCCAGAGCTGGACTTCCCTGGCCTGCAACCCGGTGATTTCTGGTGCCTCTGCGTGACACGCTGGGTCGAAGCCTATGAAGCAGGTCAAGCCCCCCCGATCAAGCTGCAAGCCTGCCATAAAGCGGTGCTGTCTTATGTACCTTTAAATATTCTTGAGGAATATGCTGTCTAATGAATGCTGTACAGATTATTTTGGCATCCTCCAGCCAAACCCGTAAAGAGTTGATGGATCGCCTGCATATTGATTATATTTCTCTAGTACCGGATATCGATGAGTCTCCTCGCGGTGAAAATCACGCAGATGATTTGGCCAAGCGGCTGGCTTTTGAGAAAGCCAAATATATTGCTGAGAAAAATCCTGAAGCGATTGTGATTGGTTCGGATCAGGTGGCATGGCGTGAAGGCGCACCAGATATTTTTATTGGCAAACCTTTAACCCCTGAAAAAGCCATTCGCCAGTTACAGGCCAATTCGGACAAGATTGTCTATTTTAGTACTGCACTCAGTGTGCAACAGCAGGCTACTGGTTATGAACGAACGCTGGTCGAGCACTATAAAGTCAAGTTCCGTAAACTGTCCAAAGCCGAAATTGAACGTTATGTCGCGATTGAACAGCCACTGCATTGTGCCGGCAGTTTCAAATGTGAAAGCCTCGGCATCAGCCTGTTTGAAGAAATGATCGGGCAAGACCAGACCACTTTGATGGGCATGCCGATGATCAAGCTGTGTCACATTCTTCGTGAATTGAAAATTTTAGTTCCTTAATCTCCCCTTAATTCAGGCTGTAATCTATGTCTCAACCTTTAGACGTTTTAGGCGGAATCACCGCTGAACAATTTTTGAGTGAATACTGGCAAAAAAAACCGTTACTGGTGCGTAATGCGATGCCTGAAATTGCCAATCTGCTTGAACCTGACGACGTGATGGAACTTGCGCTTGAGGAACATGTCACTGCGCGTTTAATCAAGCAAAAAGACCGTGATCCGAATCAGTGGAGCGTGAAATCTTCGCCTTTACTTAAAGCTGATTTTCAGAAAATGCCCAAGCTATGGACACTTTTGGTTCAGGCGGTAGATCATTATTCATTTGACCTGTCGGAAATGTGGAAAAAGTTCCCGTTTATTCCGCAATGGCGCCGCGATGACATCATGGTGTCTTATGCACCTCAAGGCGGCTCTGTAGGAAAGCACTTTGATTTTTACGATGTCTTTCTGGTACAAGGCTACGGGCATCGTCGCTGGCAGCTCGGACAAATGTGTGATGCCGAAACTGCATTGGTTCCGGGTCAGCCACTGAAATTATTGCCTGAAATTGAGGTGAATTTTGACGAAGTTCTGGCACCTGGCGACTTGCTGTATGTGCCACCTGGTTTGGCGCATTACGGCGTTGCAGAAGATGATTGTCTAACCTTTTCCTTTGGCTTCCGTATGCCAAATGTGAGCGATATGATGGACCGTGTTGGTGATAAATTTTCTGAGAATGAAAGCTTACGCAATCCACTGGTTGATATTATTCGTGACCAGGTCGGAGCCATTGGTGAAGTCAGCGGCAATGAGCTGGAATATCTAAAAGAACAGATCATGCAGCAACTGCATAATTCGAATGTTTTAGAAGATGCCATTATGACTTTAATGTCAGAACCCAAATATCCAGAGAACCTTCCAGAAGCAGAAGAAATCGGTACAGGTGATCTGGAAGAAGCACTGGATCAGGGTTATAGCCTGATGCTCGAACCGGCTTCACGCCTGCTCTACACTGAAGCAGACGGCGATGTTCTGTTCTGGGCCAATGGTGAAGGGATTGAGATCTCTGAGGCATTTACCACAAAACTCAAGCAGCTTGCAGACGGTGAAACCATATTGCTCGATGAAAACTTCGCTGATGAAGATATTCTGGAAGATGTCGCGGCATTATTAAATGATGCGGTACTGATGCTGGTTCCGCCAGCAGAACAAGACTAATTCTAAGCTAAAGCCAAATAAAAAGAGGATTAAATAATCCTCTTTTTATTTGCAAAGATTAGGGTTGATAGAGTTCTAATACGACCTGAATCACTGTATGCCCTTTCTCAGACTCAATCTGAAACACGCCTCCCATACGTTCGACCCGCATTTTCATGCTGCGCATCCCAATACTCAGACCATTTTTTTGCACTATTTCAGCATCAAACCCAACGCCATTATCCTGAATACTTAAGGTGAGTTGATGTGGCAGAAAATATTCCAGACTAACTTTCGCCTGACTGGCCTGACTGTGCTTAATGATATTGGTCAGACTTTCTTCGACCACCCGAATCAGGGTCAAACATTGCAATGCGGTCGGTTCACGCTGCCAGACTTTTGGAAATAACCATTCAACCTCAATATTTATCTCTTCCAGCAACTGGGTAAAACGATAACGTACCGGGGCAATCCAAAGTAGCGGGGTTTCCGGTACTTTATTTTCGATAGACGAACCACTATCAATGATTTGTCTGAGATCATCTCTAAGCAATTTCAGCATAGAAAGAAACTGTCGGTTGGGAATGCTGTCAGTACTCTGATCGACCAGAATCATAGAGCGCACAATCGAGCCTCCTAGCCCGTCATGCAGTTCATGCGATAAGTTAATCCGCTCCTGTAAGCGGACATTATCCAGCTCCAGTTGATGTTTATCGTTCAGGCTTTTATTCAGATCAGCGCCGACCTGCTGGACTTTACGTTCTAGCTGGCTATTAAATTTTTCGATTTTCCTGACATTACGATTCAACCGCGTGGCCATAATCAGTACCACAAACAGGGTAATAATTGGTGAGGTATAGGGTGATAAAGGTGAAAAATCACTAATTGCCGTTTGACTTAAAATGATCAGATCTACGATTACACATAACAAAATCCCCCACAGACACAGCATCAGGAAAAGATATTCCCCATTGCGGGTTTTCAGTACCTGATAGCTCACATAAATAATACAGCTTATAAATAATCCCACATAGAAAATAAATGCTGTACCCAGTATCTGCCCCAGATAATCCAAGGAACTCATCACAATCAGCAGAGCAAATAAAAGCGTGATCAGGATAAATCCCCGCTCCACATACTTAAATCTCTGTTTTAAAAAGCGGATCAAATACAGACTAAAACAGTGGATATAGGCAATAAAACAAAGCATATTGGCTTTGCTGGCCGCGATGCTGGAGCGAAACGGAAAGCTTTCTGTGGTCAGCATATTGGAAATAAACAGAATCCATAGGAATGAACTGAGTGCCAGCCAGCCAAAGGTGGTTTCTGAACGTCGAAATTGCCAGACAATGAAGCAGATGATCCCAATCATTGCTGAGAAAATCATATTCATCTGAAACAGCGTGCGGCGATCCCAGATTTCGCCTAAATGCTTCTGGCTATTGACCAGCACATTATTAAATTCAATTTTACCCAGTCCGGCGTTCTGAAAACTATAACCCTGTACATAAACCAGAATTTCATTACTGCCCTTGTTTAAGCCACTGATGGGCAAAATCCAGTAACGCGGCATATTCCAACTTTTTGACAATGGCTCTTGCAGGTGTTGATCTGACCAGAGTAAATCACCATTCAGGAACACGGCGCCGGCCGAATTAATATAATCAATGGAAAAGGCAATCGGTTCTGCAAGACGAATATTGTCTTGGCATGACCAGTCCCAAACAATTTTATACCAGGCCCCACCATGATAATCTTTCCAGTTACGCTGCCAGTTATCCGGCAAACTGACACTTTGCCAGCCAGATGCAGGCATCTGGCTAGGATTTTGCACCTGAACCTTTTGAATGTAGTCAATCTTTACATCACAGAGATCATTGACCTGAAAATGGTCTTGCGCCTGACTCATACCACTTAACAGACACAGCCAGCAGCAAAAGAGCAAAATACCGATCCATTGCAATCTCTGTCGCTGCCTGCTTCCAGAACGAGCTGGATGCATCACAGAATTCCTAAATGCCGTGCGGTACTGACTGCCTTGGTACGCCGACTGACGGACAGTTTCCGGTAAATATGCTTGATATGACTTTCGACGGTATAACGTGACACACAAAGTTGCTCGGCAATCTCTCGATTACTCAGGCCTTGTGCGACCAGTGACAGAATTTCTTTTTCTCGATGGGTCAGCACTTCCTGCTCGGCATCCGAATGGTTGCGTTCGACTGGTGGTGATGAAGCAGGTATAGAAATCTGTTTGAGAATTTCCCGCGCAATAAAAGGATCAATTGGCGCGCCACCCCGTAAAATACTGCGGATCGCCAGAGTGACCTCCACATCATCGCGTTCTTTTAATACATAACCGGTGGCACCCGCCTGAATTGCAGTAAATAAACTGTTCTGCGTACTCCAGGCCGAAACCACCAAAATCAGAGTTTGTGCGTCATTTTCGCGAATTTTTTCAATAATCGAAATCCCACTCCCATCTGGCAGCCCCAAATCGACCAATGCCAGTGAAATCGGCTGTTGTTTTAAAATGAAATATGCTTCTTTAAGATTATTGGCAAAGAGCAGAACATCTTCGCTATAGCCCAAATTGGTTAATATAATTTTTAAACGTCGTTGAATGACATACTCATCTTCAACGATTAATACAGGTACTGGCAAGACTGCCTCTAGTGCTGTCATAAGCACGCCCCTTATATTTATTGTTATGTCACCTTGAAGAGTAAAATATAACCAAAAAAACTCTAAAAATCATGATTTATTTCATTTTTATGCTATTTCTTTCTAGCCTCATAGGGATATTCTAAATACCGTCTGCTTAAAACCAGCATAAAAAAATGCCATCTACGCAGTGAATGGCATTTCTTAAGCACAATTTTAGAGTTTTAATAGGCTGAATATTTTAAGCGGCGCCGTATTGCTGTTTTAAATATTTTACAATCTCAGCTGATTCAAACATATTCACGCCTGTATTTGGATCGACCAGATAAGGAACCTGAATATTATTTCCCATCATTTCAAATAAATGTTCACGCTTCCCGCCTGGTAGTGGTTCATATTTCCCCGGTCTTAAGCGCAACTTGGCTGGCCCATAATCCTGCCAGCGTTCTTTGGCGACATTGTGAAAAATAAAGGGAACTTCCAGCTCACTCAAAACGGCGCGTACGATCCGGGTATAAGGACTGGCCTCAAAACCCCATAATTCTAGTAACTGTTCAGGTGTTGGCCGATCCTTGATCTTGGGATTCACCATTCCTCCGCGTAAACCGTTGATGACTGTGCCAGCAATTGCAGCCACCGGAATTTTGGGATAGTGAGCATATTTTTTGGGTGTCTTGCCTGTTTTGCCATAGTGCTTGAACAGATGATGAATAATATCTTGCGATTCATAAAGTCGATCGCCCGTATTTTCATCTACCAGAAATGGAAACTGGAGTTTTCCGCCTAATTGCTGAACTTCGGGACGAAAATGAGTACCACCCCGTGGACATGGATAGACTTCATAATCCAGATTCAGCAAAGTCATGACTTCACGCACCCGGCGACAAAATGGCGAACCCTCATATTCATAGAGCTTTAAGGCTTTTTCAGGCTGATTCGGAAATGGTGTACCGACCATGCCACGTCCACCTTGAGCGACTGCAGAGGCCAAAGCTTGTGCAACTTTAATTTGATGACCCAACATAATATTTTCCTGTTTTTGTTTTATTCAACTGAAAGACAGAATCTAAGCATCCTGTCTTTCGCGGTATAGATCAGTTTTGTTGTTATTCTTTAATGTAACACTTGGCCAATTAAGCCACTAAGGCTGTTTTAGAGACCACAATGCCATTATTGTCTGCATAGACATAATCGCCAGCATTAAACGTGACTCCACCAAAACAGAGGGTGATATCCACCTCACCCACGCCCTTGCGATTGCTCTTCTGTGGAATAGCCGCCAATGCATGTACACCAAGGTCTAATTCAGCAATCGCATCGACATCACGCACACAACCATAAATAATCACACCATTCCAGTGATTTTTGACCGCAGATTCCGCAATCAGGTCACCCATCAAGGCACAGCGCATCGATGCACCGCCATCGACCACCAGTACCTTGCCTGTTCCATCTGTGGCCAGTAACTCTTTCACCCGGGAGTTATCTTCAAAACATTTCACCGTCACAATCTGACCGCCAAAAGTTTTCCGGGCCCCATAACTCTTAAAAAATTTACCGTCCAGACAAGGCGTCACCACTTGAAGCTCTAATTCCGGATGATCATCTAGTAAGTCACAGGTGACAAATGCTGCTGTAGACACGGTGTTTCCCCTCATTTCATTTTTTGTATGCGTAAATTATCATAAATTTCAAATTTTACCGTCTGAGTCAGCGCGGCCTCGACCATAGTATGAGCTACCTGCTCGGCTGTCACTGGCTTATAAGCAAAACCATCCGGAATAAAACGCGATATTTTATGATAAACCTGCTGTGCGGCATCCTCCAAAAAACGCTGCTCGGGACGTTCGCCAATTAATAATGAAGGCCGAATCAGGCTGATTTTATCCAGACTCAAGGTCTGTACATATTCTTCTAGCTGGCCTTTAACCTGATTATAATAAAAATGAGACTGGGAGTTGGCGCCCATCGCACTCAACAGCAAGTAATGCGCTGAAGTCTGTTGCAGCAATTCGGCAAAATGGGCATTAATAGTATAATCAATATTATAAAAGGCCTGCTTGGATCCGGCTTGTTTCATGGTACTGCCCAAACAGCTAAAACCGTGACTGTGCTCGCTGACATCCTGATCATTCAGCATCAGAAAATCTTCAAGTACCAATTGCTGGACTTTATCCAAACTATCCAGATCATTTTGATATTTTCTGACCACTGCAGTAATATGCTGGCAAGTTGGCTCGTCTTGCAGACGTTTTAAGAGTTGTTTTCCCACCAAACCGGTGGCACCTATGACGATGGGATGAATCAGCGATTTAGTCATTTTTTATACGATCTCCTAGGTAGAATACTAATCTAACGTTTTCTTTAGAATTTTTCTGCATCTAAAATGTTGTCAAAGCATGTCAAGACTTGACTTCGGTGCTCAGTTTAATCAAAATATGGCACTTGTTTACGGGCTGGTGATAATTCCTCTGATGATGGTTTTCAGTTGAGTTTCAGCCCGCCCAGACCAATCTATTTCAAGGAGTGCACGAGTGGCAAACTCTGCTCAAGCTAAAAAACGTGCTCGTCAAAACGTTAAAGCACGCAAACACAACGCAAGCTTGCGTTCTATGGTTCGTACCTATCTTAAACGTACATTAGCTGCTATCGGCACTAATGACTATGCTGTTGCTACTGAAGCGTACAAAACGCTTGTTCCAGTAATCGACCGCATGGCTGACAAAGGCATCATCCATAAAAACAAAGCAGCTCGTCACAAGAGCCGCTTGAACGCACAAGTTAAAGCATTAGCTAACTAATTTGTTGCAATGAAAAAAGCCCTTTTTAGGGCTTTTTTTTATGTCTGCTAAAAAATGATTCTGTATTTTTCTCATTTTTATTTTCAATTTTTTACTCTGATACAATCCCATATAAAAATTATGGTATTCTCAATCATATTGCTTACATCACTATAATTTTAAGCTTGTCACTATTTTGCTGGCTGTGAAGGGAATAAAAACCATGATTACAAAATATTTACCATCTTTAGAGAAGTTTCTAGCAATCGAACAGCAATATATTGAATACTTTAAGACCCAAGGTGAAAAAGACATTTTAGGCCGGGTGATTTCCAATATGAAAGGCACTGCTGAACTTCAGGCATCTCAAGGCGTAGATGCCTGGTTAGGCTATGGTGTGTATTTGCCCGCAGTAGAATATATCTTTGCCCGATATAAGGTTGAAAATGAAGTAGATTTTTATATACGCACCCGCTATCCCCAACAAGTCGTTGCAGCTTACAGCCTTCCGGAACATGACATCGCAACACTGATCGCCGCCGACAAATATAGTCGCATTCATCAGCAACAGGTTCCAGTCAATAGTCCTCTTTGGCCGCTGAATGATACAGGTGACCTGCTTGATCTCAATGCCTATCCTCAGCGCTTAAAAGCCAACATTTAGAAAAAACAGACCTATATGTAAAAAGCCCAATCATATCTGCGATTGGGCTTTTTATATGATAAATGAATGACCTATTAAATTAAAATTACTGGGAACGCTTAAAATCAGCAATATCTAGCTCATGTACCTGACCACGCCAGATCCATTTCAGTTTTGATTCCAGAAAAACATCGCCCTCGAACCAGACAAACAGACCTTCCATCATTTTGGGCCAGTCTTCTCGGCTGATGTCCTGACGCCCGGACATTACGGCAATCATCGCTGCCAGAATCGTGTCATGACTGACCGCCAGACTCAGCCCATACTTATTTTGCGGATGGGTGTTATAAATCAGTTCCAGCACATCCACCACACCATGAATCGGCTGTTTCATCCCCGGCAAGGCATTATTCACAAAACTGTTCACAAAACCGAGAGCGCCCTGCTTGGCAAAATAAGGACCGGCTTTTTGAATATCCAGCACAAAACTGCCCGGCTCGACCAGCAATCCCTGTTCGATAATTTCAATACGATGGGTATTCTGCTCAGGGGTAACCGCATCCGCACCTTCAATCATGAGCGCAGCAGTATCAATACAGCGCTGGATCGGGCTCGAAATACAGTGATGAATTACACGATCTGTCTGATCAGCCAGATAAGCGCCCCATTCCTGTGCCAGATCCCGCCCCTGACCAGTCAATTGCAGGTCATAACCTGCCAGACCTTGACCCGGAACATCTTCACGAACCGAATGGCGTGTGAATAAGGTGACAGGCGTCTGTACATCAGGCAATAAATCAATTGCACTTAACATACTCGGTGGAAGCAGTTTCAGGGACACGTGACAGCCAACTGGATTGGTAATGAGTTAATCATCACTATACCATGCTCAGGATTTTGCTCAATGCTCGGCCTGCATGTCAGCCACCGCCTGTAATGCAATATTTTTCATATTATTATTTTTATAGGCAATAAATCCGCCATTGAGTAAGGTATCGCGATGATTATAAATAAATGGCCGCCCTTTTAAATCGACCAAACCACCACCAATCCGTTCGAGCATACATTGACCAGCACTGGTGTCCCATTCCGAAGTTGGGTGAAAACGTGGATAGATATCCACCTGATCTTCCAGCATCATACAAAACTTGTAGGCGCTGCCCGCTTTGAACTCTGTATATTCGGTAAGTTTGGCCAGATGCTGTAAATAGTCGACATATTTCGGTTTCTGCTGGCTACTTTGACTCAGACCAATCGCAATTCGTTGGTCTGTTGGCGCTGCTTCATAGCCAAACCACGTATCTCGCTGAATATCATATTTATAAGGCAGCCCCTGCTCTGCACAGAAATAAATCAGTTGCTGTTCTGGTACTGCCAATATGGCAAAAGTCGTCAAACTTCCACGAACCAAACTCAAATTGATGGTGAATTCAGGCCGCTGATGCAAAAACTCCTTGGTGCCATCTAGCGGATCTAATAACCAGAATTCTGGCCATGAACGACGCTCATGTTCTTTTCCTTCTTCTGACAATAAAGGCAAGTCTGAAATATCTGCCAAAGCCTGAGTTAGAAAAGTATTGACCCTTAAGTCTGCCTGAGTTACCGGAGAATTATCATTTTTTTGGATGACATCAAAAGCCGCACCAGAACAATAACGCTGATATTCTTCTCGCAAAATTTCACAGGCTTGTGTCAAAATGGGCACAAACTGCAAAATCATCGGATCTTGTGGTGCTGCTATTGCTTTAAACATAGAAAACCTAAATATGTCAAAATGCTCTGAAAAACCTACCATAATTTTCGATATGGATGGAACTTTACTTGATCTTGCCTACGATGATTTCATCTGGAATGAGTTGCTGCCTGTGCGTTATGCTGCCACACATGGCTGTAGCATGGAACACAGTCAGGCGACCCTCTCCGCATTCTATCAGGAACATAATCATACCCTAAACTGGTACTCCTCACGCTTCTGGACGGCTAAAGTCGAAGTTGATGTTCTGGCGATGCAGATTGAACATAAAGACAAAGTCGCTTTACGCCCGTATTGTCTCGAATTACTGGATTATCTGAAAACGAATGGCTACCCGATCTGGCTGGCCACCAATGCCGATTGTGCCGGACTGGCCTTTAAATTGGATCACTTAAATTTAAGCCATTATTTTGATGTGATTGTCAGTTCAGAAACGATTGGGCACGCCAAAGAATTTGTTGAATTCTGGCAAGGCTTGAACGCCATGCATCCCTTCGATCCGCAACATGCTTATTTTATTGATGATACTGAAAAAGTCCTGAATGGGGCCAAAGCCTACGGGATTGAAAACCTGCTCAGTATCCAGCAACCCTCTTCGGCCAAAGTCGCACGCGAGACTTGCAATTATCCGATGCTGCACCAATTAACAGATTTAATCACTTATTTAAATCAGGCTGAGGTAGAGAAAAAATATGCGTAAATCGTCTTTACCCGAAGATGCGGTAGGCATGCGTATAGACAAATGGCTTTGGGCAGCACGGTTTTTCAAGACCCGTTCCATTGCCAAACATGCAATTGAAGGTGGTAAAGTCCACCACAATGGTGAACGTGTCAAAGTATCACGCGAAGTTCGTGTTGGCATGGAACTGACGATTCAGCAAGGCATCGACAAGAAAACCGTCCTGGTGAAAGAACTTTCCGATGTTCGTGGGCCCGCACCTGTGGCACAAAAACTGTATGAAGAAACCGAAGTCAGTATTGCTCGACGGGAATTGATTACCTCACAAAGAAAGTTGCATAATCTAGCTCGTCCCGATCATCGTCCAAGCAAGAAAGATCGCCGGGATATCAGTAAATTTAAAAATGAAAATAGTCAGAGTTTTGATCAGTCATGGTCGTATAATGACGATTAAATTCAAGCGTCAGAATGTGTCGTACATGCGCTGACATTGATAGAACACTAGGGAAAATTCTGTCACTATACACCTGTGGAACGAAGCTCTAATTTAAGACATCCACTTGAGTATGAATTCAGTGACATCGTATTGAGGTTGTAAGATGGATGAGAATAAAAACAAGGCGCTCAATGCTGCCTTAAGCCAGATTGAAAAACAGTTTGGTAAAAACACAGTAATGCGTCTTGGTGACAATACCGTTCAGGCAGTTGAAGCAGTATCTACAGGTTCTTTAACTCTGGATATCGCACTCGGTATTGGTGGCCTACCGAAGGGCCGTATCGTCGAGATTTATGGTCCTGAATCATCAGGTAAAACCACGATGACCCTGCAAGCAATTGCAGAATGTCAAAAAGCCGGTGGTACATGTGCATTTATCGATGCCGAACATGCACTTGATCCGCAATATGCGCGTAAACTTGGCGTAGATATCGACAACCTGCTGGTATCGCAGCCCGATCACGGTGAACAGGCGCTTGAAATCGCGGATATGCTGGTACGCTCTGGTGCAATTGACATGATCGTGGTCGATTCTGTAGCTGCTCTAACGCCACGTGCGGAAATTGAAGGCGAAATGGGTGACTCGCATATGGGTCTGCAAGCCCGTTTGATGAGCCAGGCACTGCGTAAAATCACCGGTAATGCCAAGCGTTCCAACTGTATGGTGATCTTCATTAACCAGATTCGTATGAAGATTGGTGTCATGTTCGGTAGCCCGGAAACCACGACTGGCGGTAACGCATTGAAGTTCTATGCATCTGTACGTCTAGACATCCGTCGTATTGGTCAGGTGAAAGAAGGTGATGAGATCGTTGGTTCTGAAACCAAAGTCAAAGTCGTGAAAAACAAAATGGCACCTCCATTTAGAGAAGCCCTGTTCCAGATTCTGTACGGCAAAGGCGTGAACCATCTGGGTGAATTGATCGATCTGGCTGTACAGCAAGAAATCGTGCAGAAAGCCGGTGCGTGGTATTCTTATCAAGGCGACAAAATTGGCCAAGGCAAGAACAATACCATCCGTTATCTGGAAGAGCATAAAGAAATGGCGCAAACCATTGAAAAGCTGATTCGCGAGCAACTGCTGACCAAAGCCGTGATCACTGAAGAAGATAATAAAGAAGAAGCAGATCTTTTAGATACCTAATCTATTATCTGCCTAGTCTTTAAACATCACGACACAGCGCCCTACGGGGCGTTTTGTTATTATGGGTAGATGATAAAATGCGAGAGAAAGATGTCAGAGGCAAAATTCAGCAAACTGCTCGATTATGAAACTTTAAAACAGCAATTTGGCGATGCTGATGATCAAGCGACCCAGCAAAACACATCGAAACAAAAACCCACTTTCGATTCAGAAGAGCGCCTGTTTGATACCTCTGGTGATGAAAAGAAAAAACCGGGCTTAACTGGCTCGCGTTTGCGTTCTTATGCCTTTGCCGTACTGACCCGCAAGGAATATGCCAAAGCCGAACTGATCGAGAAGCTATGCCTATATGCAGAGGATCGCGATGAAGTACTAGAATTAGTTGAAGAATTATCACGAGAGAATTACCAGAGTGATCAGCGTGTCGCAGAAACCATGCTGTCGAGCCAAAAGCGTAAAGGCAAAGGCCCCAATCAGATTAAAATGAAATTAAAAAACAAGAAAGTTGATACGGCTTTAATCGCAGAAGAACTGAAAGAAACTGACTGGGTGCAGCAAGCCTATGCGCTGAAAGTCAAAAAATATGGGGCGGAAGTTACTAAAGATCCGAAGCTCAAGGCCAAACAGATCCGTTTTCTGATGTACCGTGGTTTTGAAATGGATACGATTATTAAGGCGATTAGCCGTAAAGTGGAAGATTAATTTGTATTCAGATTCATTAATAGACCCACTACAAAAGTGTTTGCATATTGATCTTAAAATGAGAAAATCAGTTCGCTAGCAGAACGAATTATTGGGATAATAAAATATTAAAAATTAGCTGATATTAGAAGTTAGCTTTGAGATTAATAGGCTGGGATAAAATGTTTTTATTATTGAAAAATATGGTGGCAACCCTACCAGCAAAGCTCCGGCACATCATAGTTCTATTACCGTTGCTACCTTCCGGTCCTGGCGGGGTTCATAGAGTACAATTGCGAAGTAACCAGCAGGGCTACCATTACAAAAACAGAGTATAGAGATTTTTAATCAAGTTGCAAGCTTTGTTCCTTAAAATAATCCATCAAGCTATCCGTTTGATTATTTTAAAAACAATATTGATATTTCTGCTGATTTTCAGGCGATCTTCACAATCAATCCATCAACACCCAGATTCGCATGATCTTTGTAAAACCTTGTTGCAATTTCTAAAAATGCCGTTTTTAATGTGTGCAATGTATATGAATGATCTTCTTTAAAAGATGAGCAGCGGATACGTATCTCACAAAGAATTATGGAAATTTTATGATGTTTAAAAAGACCGTATTGTGTGCAGTGACAGCACTCTTTACCACACCGCTATTTGCCAATATTCCAATTGAATCGCGTGGCTTGAGCCAGACTGCCAATCAAGCGTCAATGAATACCCAGTCTGCGAGTTCTGCCGGCGTATCGACACCTGTGCAAACCAATACCAGCTGGCAGATTATGCAAAAAAACCAGCAACTGGAAAGTGATCTGCGGATCTTGCGCGGCAAAATGGAAGAACAGGAAAATGAAATTGCCCAACTGAAAAGCGAACTGACCAATCGCTATGCCGATCTCGATCAGCGCCTGGAACTGTTACAGCAAAAAATTGAACCGGCTGAAGAAAACCCAACGGAGGACAACCCACAGGATAGTTCTCCCAGTTTAAATGCGAATGAGATCAATACAGCGAGCAGCGGACAACAGCCCACCGAGCTGGACAAAGCAGCCTATACAGTAGCCTTAGATGCCTATAAAAATGGCGGTGCAGCCAAAGCCATTGCACCCATGCAGAACTTTATTAAAAACAATCCGAATAGTGTGTATATCAGCAATGCCTATTTCTGGTTAGCAGAATTCAATCTGGCCATCGATCCGCCAAATTTTGAAGAAGCAAAACGCAATTACACCATTGTGGCAGACCGCTATCCAAAGTCGACCCGTGCTTCGCGTGCGCTTTATCAACTGCATAACATTAGCAAGGACGTCGAGCAAAAACCGGCCATTGCCACCCAGTACAAGAACAAATTACTCAGTAATTACCCGCAATCTGAAGAAGCTAAATTTTTTAAGTAATAATCTTCTAGATAACCCTTAATTCAGCAATAAAAAAGACACCTTAAAGGTGTCTTTTTTTACTTGAAATATTTTAGCGCACAATACCACGCTTGGATTGTTCAAGAGAATCAATCAAACGTTGTGCTTCGGCAACTTCCGGCAAGATATCTTTACGAATCTGCTCGATTGCTTCCTGCGTGGTTAAACCTGATTTATAAATCAGTTTAAAGGCAGTACGCAAACCGTCAATTATGGCCTTAGACCAGCCCTTACGACGCATTCCCTCAATATTCATAGCAAAAGCGTGCGCAGGATTACCTGACACCATCACATAGGCCGGCACATCTTTCAAAATCAGTGATGCTCCGCCAATCATGCTATAAGAGTCAATCTTGCAGAATTGATGAATCCCTGAGTTTCCACCAATGACCACATAATCCCCGACATGAACATGTCCAGCCACACCGACATTATTGGCAAAGATATTGTGATCACCGACCATGCAGTCATGGGCAATATGGGTGTTGACCATTAGAAGATTATGACTGCCAATCTTGGTTAAACCCTGATCCTGAACGGTACCACGATGCAAACTACAATGCTCACGGATCTTGTTGTGATCGCCAATCTCAAGCCAGGTTTCTTCACCGGCATACTTAAGATCCTGACAAACCTCGCCCACACTGGCGAACTGGAAAATTTCATTATATTCACCTATACGCGTATAGCCACCCACCACTACATGTGAATGAAGTTTGCTACCCGC
Source organism: Acinetobacter sp. YH12151 (assembly GCF_013418355.1). NCBI lineage: Bacteria > Pseudomonadati > Pseudomonadota > Gammaproteobacteria > Moraxellales > Moraxellaceae > Acinetobacter > Acinetobacter sp. YH12151. Next base: position 78,955 of record NZ_VPCG01000001.1, read on the forward strand.
ACCAATAGTGACGTTTGGCCCAATAATACAGTATGGACCAATTTCTACATCAGCAGCGATGACTGCTGATGCGTCAATAATGGCAGTTGGATGAATAAGGGGATTATTGCTCATGCCTGCTCGACTTTTTGATGCGAAACCATAATTTCCGCGGTTGTTGCGACGACGCCATCTACAGTGGCAATACAATTATATTTGTAAATGCCGCGCTTTTGCATCACCAATTCAGCTTTTAATACCAATTGATCGCCTGCAACCACCTGTTTTTTAAACCTAACCTTCTCCGCACCGGCAAAAAGGAACAATGAACCCGCACTTGGTGTTTCATTGTTCATCACAAAACCCAAGATTCCCGAGATTTGTGCCAGTGCTTCAACAATCAGCACACCCGGCATAATTGGATAATTCGGAAAATGGCCTTGCAAAAACTCTTCATTAATTGAGACGTTTTTATAACCAACAATGCCATTTTCGGTAATCTCGACCACGCGATCAACCAATAAAAATGGATAACGATGGGGCAAATATTCACGAATCTTTTGAATATTCATTGGCAATTCAGGTTTCGTGAATGTAGGCAAATTCGACTCTGTCATCATAATTATTTACGCAACTTAAATGTTGATTCAATGGACTCAATTTGAGATTGCATATGATCTAGTCGTTTCATCACCTGGGTCAATGGCACATCTGCTAATTGTTTAAAACGCACAGCAGCACGTTTCCAGTGCAAACTTTCCAACATAGGTGTGCCAGAAGAATAACTGCCCGCCTCAGAAATATTTTTTGTCACCATTGACATGCCAGTAATTGTGACATTATCTGCGATATTAATGTGGCCTACTACCCCCACCGCACCTGCAAATACACAGTTTTTGCCAATTGTAGTGCTTCCGGCGATTCCGCATTTTGCTGCGAGTGCGGTATTGGCACCAATCTTGACGTTATGCGCGATTTGCACAAGATTATCAATAATCACACCCTGTTGCAAAATCGTATCATCCAATGCACCGCGGTCTATACTACAGTTTGACCCGATACGCACATCATCAGCAATACGCACAGAACCAAGCTGGGCAATACGATGCCATTTACCTTGATAAGGTGCAAAACCAAAACCTTCGCTACCAATCACGGTATTGGCATGAATACGAACGCGATTGCCAATTTTGGCGCCACCCGTCAGCGTCACATGCGCATCAATAAAACAGTCCTGACCGATTTCCACATCATTATCGACATGTACATGAGGCTGAATCACGGTATTGGCGCCCACAACACAATGCTCGCCAATCACCACATAGTGTCCAATATACGCATCATCGGCGATGATCGCTGAAGGATGAATTTGAGCAGTACTTTCAATGCCGCGCTGGCGATGTTTTCTCTCAAAGACATGCGTCAGAATCGCAAAAGCCAGATAGGGATTTGCCACAACAATAAAGTTTTGATGTGAAGTTATCTGTTGTTTTAGTTCAGCCGTGACAATTAAAGCACCTGCCTGACTTTGATTGGCCTGCTCTACATATTTATCGGCATTCACAAATGCAAGATCTTGTGAGGTTGCCTGTTCAAGACTGGCCAAAGCACTCAAACGTAAATCTGTCTGACCTATGCACTCGCCTTGAACCAGGCGAGCAAGGTCAGCTAACTGAAGCTGTTGATGATTCATTGATTACTTAATTGCATTAACCTTTTGAATCATTTTATCAGTTAAATCATATTTAGCGTCATAAGCAAGTGCTGAATTTTTATTTAAAACCACATCCAGGTTATTTTCTTTACGCAATTGTTCAGTAATTTGCTTTACACGTGCATCAAATACCGTCCGAATCTGCTGAATCGAACTTTGAACATTACTCTGCACAGATTGTTGCAACTGATTCAATTCCTGAAATTTAGCCTGATATTGCGTAGACATCTTCTGCTTTTCAGCATCGCTCAGTTTGGTATTAGACTGAGCACGCTGCTGCAAAGCTTCCAGTTCTTTACTGAGTTGTTCAATCTTGCTGGTTTGTGGCTGAATTTTTTGCTGAAATGCCGTGTTTTGCTGTTTCAGATAAGTACTGCCTTCAACAACACGCTCCAAGTCAATCACACCAATACCAGCTGCTTGAGTTAACGGTGCAACACTTGCCAAAGCCAGGCTCATCGCCATGATCATTTTTTTCATATTCTTACTCATTCAAAAAAATTTGCTCATAAAGCCTCGCAACTTCATGAGCAAAATCTATATTCAGGATTAGCTAATAATCTTAGAAAGTACGGCCGATTTCGAACTGGATATTTTTAGTTTCATCACCGTCTTTCTTATTCAATGGATAAGCATAGCTCAGTGACAATGGTCCAATCATGGTAATCCAGGTGAAACCCGCACCAACGCTATAACGCATATTACCTGCATCGAAACCGAAGTTGTCTTTACAGTATTGTTTTGCATCTACATCAGTATTTTGCGGATTAAGATATAAGTTTCCACGAGGCACATCACAGTTGGTATCAAAAACTTGTGCACCTTCGGCAAAGATGACCGGACGAACCTGACGTGCCCAATCGCCTTTAAATGGTACAGGCAGTACCAGTTCAGTACCAAACTGTACTAAAGCATTACCACCGACTTCTTCTGGGTCATTATCCCGGACACGTGATTCACTATACGTTACACCTGGGTATCTTGGTCCAAGTGTACTATTTTCATAACCACGAACCGAACCAAAGCCACCGGCATAGAAATTCTTATAGAATGGCAGGTCATTACCATAACCCAACTTACCATAACCGCGCAGCACAAAATCTTTACCTAACGGGAAGAAGGCCTGAGCATCATAAGTTAGCTTCTGGTATTCCACATCACTACCTGGCAAGGCTATTTCAGCATTCACACGGTGTGACATCCCTGTCGTCGGGAACATCGGACGGTTTAAGGTGTTATATGACCAGCCTAAATTCAAGTTATAAGTTAAAAACTCTCCCTGGAACTCATCAGGAAAAGAGACCCAACCTTCATTATTTGGCCCACAAGTTCCTTCTTCAGCATTCAATAATCCATCTGGACAGTATCTACCTGGACTTCCTGTTTCCTTACCACCATTAGTCAATAAATAATCACGGACATAAGTAGAAACATAAGGTCCAGTCGTTACTTCTGTCTGGTCAATATTCAGGCCAAGGCTAACACTCTGATTTTCATCAATTGGATAACCAAAGTTAATTCCGCCACCCAGACTGTCCGTCACGTAGTTGTTGACGTTATAGTCATCGTCTAGCTTGGTTTTGCGGTAGTACATGTTATAACCGCGACGTACACCATCAATGGTGAAGTATGGGTCCATCACACTCAGGTTATAGTAATCTTGGGTTTCAGAACGTGACAGGTCGATCGATACGCTATTACCGGTTCCCAGGAAGTTGGTTTGACTTAAACCTGCCTGGAACGTGACACCGCCACTTTGCGAGAAACCGACAGCCAGAGTACTGGTACCCGAATGCTGCTCTTCAACGGCAACATTTAGATCTACCTGATCGGGTGAACCTGGAATACGTGCAGGTTTGATATCTACTGTTTTAAAGAAACCAGTACGTTCCAGACGGACTTTGGACAGATCAATCTTTTCATTACTGGCAAGCGCACCTTCCATCTGGCGCATTTCACGACGTAATACTTCATCGCCAGTTTTGGTGTTACCGGTAAAATTAATACGTCGTACTGTAACTTGCTGACCTGGATTAATATAATAATTTAAATCCACCAACTTGGTTTCATTATTAATTTGAGGAACAACATTCACTTCTGCATAGTAGTAACCGGCATTACCATACTTACGCTGCAATAGTTGCTTAACCGCGTTTACTTTTTCCTGAGAATAAGTTTCGCCCTGTTTAAATAACTGTAAGGCTTGCAATTCTTCAGTCTGATAAAGTGCATCACCTAAATATTTGGTTTGACCAAATTTAAATTGCTCGCCTTCATCTACAGACACTTCAATAAAGACATTCTTTTTATCTTCACTCAAGTTCAAACTGGAATTGGTAATATTAAAGTTAATATAACCCTGGTTCAGATACATAGCACGCAATGCTTCAAGGCTTGCAGCCATTTTTTCACGTGCATAACGGTCATTACGTGAAATCACCGAGTTCCAGCTACTTTCTTTAACAGCAAATGCCTGTTTAATATCTGATTCTTTGAAAACAGTATTGCCAATGATATTGATATCAAAAACTTTTGCGGCTTTACCTTCAATAAAATCAATCAGCAATTCAACTCGGTTATTCGGTCTTGCTGTCGTCGTGACGGTAACATCCGCATCATAGCGACCTTGCTGCATGTATTGCTGTTCAAGCTCGGTTTCGACTGTCTGTAAAGCAGATTTTTTCAGCACTTCACCTTCAGCCAGACCCATTTTTTTCAGGCCATCTTCAAGTGCTTCCTTTGGAATCAGCTTATTGCCTTTCAGTTCGATTTTCGAAATGACTGGGCGCTCTACCACCTGAAAAACTAGAGTATTGCCTTGCTGAACAGCTTTGATGTCATCAAATAAGCCTGATGCATATAAACTGCGAATTGCATTGGCAATGACCGGATCATTGACCCGATCACCACTGTTAATTGGCACGAGGCCATATACATTCTCAGGAGTTAAACGCACTAATCCATCAAATTTTATATCTTGTACAATGAATTCATCTGCTGCATATACTTGTTGTGCTACTGCCATTGCACTAACGAGTGCCAGAGGCATAAATAAATGTGTGTGCTGCATGCCAGTCTTTTCCGCTGTTAATTTATTCCATCTACGTTGTTATAAACGCATAAAATCATTAAATAATGCCAGAAGCATCATACTGCCGAGCAGTACCATACCAATTTTTAATCCAACCAATTGTATTTGTTCGGAAACAGGTTTACCACGAATTAATTCAACAAAATAGTAAACCAGATGTCCGCCATCAAGCATTGGAATCGGCAGTAGATTTAATATTCCTAAACTTACACTCATTAGCGCCATAAAGGAAATAAAAGTTTCCCAACCCATTTCTGCGCTTTGTCCTGCGACTTTGGCAATGGTGATCGGTCCAGATAAGTTATCCAGTCCAATCATGCCACGTACCATTTTGACAATCGAGTTCAGAATCATCGAAGATAAGTGCACCGTTTTATCAAATGCCATCACCAGTGCTTCAGCTGGATTGTAGTGAATGGTCTGCTTATATTCTGCGGGAATCGAGATTTTACCCGGATCACTTTGTACACCGAGCATACCCGTGACATTGCCCATATTGTCACGCTTGCCCTGTGGCATCACTTCAAGTTGCACCAGCTGGTTTTCGCGCAATACATCCATCTTCAGTAATTTTTCTGGTGATGCCTGTACAATTTGTACCACATCAAACCAGTCTTTCATCTGGACACCATCAATGGCCAGAATTTTGTCACCTTGCTTCAGGCCTTGGCGAATTGCTGCACCATCTTCAGTCAGCTTGCTAATCACAGCCGGAATTTCCGGTCGATAAGGCAAGAAGCCCAGACTGTCTAACGGAGATTGACTCTGGTCTTTTAAATAGTCCCGAATCGGTAACTGGAACAGCTTGTTTTCCCCGGCACGTTCTGCCTGAATAGACACTACACCGGTTTCACCCACACGATCCACCAGCGCATAACTCAGTTTTTCCCAGGTTTCGACTGGAGTCCCGTCCACAGCAACAATTTTGTCACCCGGCTGCATTTGTACTGTTGCAGCCGGCGTATCTGGTAAAACTTTACCAACGCGGGTATTCAGCTGCTCTTGTGCCGGTAAAAACAGCACCCAGAATAACAGCACCGCAAGAATGAGGTTGATCAATGGTCCCGCTGCCACAATGGCAATCCGTTTCCAGGGATGCTGACGGTTAAATGCTTTGGGCAAGTCTTCTTCAGCAACATTGCCTTCACGTTCATCCAGCATTTTCACATAACCGCCTAAAGGTAAGGCGGATAGCTGATATTGAATGCCAGATTTTTTTGAGGTCCACTTTAACAGCGTTGGTCCAAAACCAATCGAATAGACCAACACTTTAACGCCCAGTTTACGCGCCACAATATAGTGACCAAACTCATGAATCGCAATTAAGGGACCGAGTAACAGGATTGCGGCTGCAATAATAAACAAGGCGTTCATGTCTTAACTTCCTTTATTCACAACATACTGCTGTGATAAACCTCGTGCCATTTGATCTGCCTGCAAGATAGCCTCCAGATCATTTGCCGGCTGATTGTCCATCTGATTCAGGACATGCTCAACCACTTGAGGAATTTGGGTAAACCTAATTTGCTGATGTAAAAATGCGTCAACTGCAATTTCATTGGCCGCATTTAAAATCGTGGGTGCAATCCCGCCACTCTGCATCGCCTGACGCGCCAACTTTAATGTAGGAAAACGAATCACATCCGGTTCCTGAAAGTTAAGCTGCGAGTGCATAAACAGATCTAAGGCTGGTACATGCGTACTGATTCGCTCAGGCCATGCCAATGCATGTGCAATAGGTGTGCCCATATCCGGATTACCCATTTGTGCCAAAGTTGAACCATCTACATATTGAACCATGGAGTGAATAATACTCTGTGGATGCACCACGACTGTAACAAATTGTTCTTGAACTGCAAACAAATGACAGGCTTCGATCAATTCCAGACCTTTATTCATTAAAGTCGCTGAATCGACCGAAATTTTTTGGCCCATTGACCAGTTGGGATGCTTGCAGGCCTGTGCAGGCGTCACATCTTCAAGCTGTTGTAGACTATGATTAAGAAACGGCCCACCAGATGCAGTTAACAAAATTTGCGAGACACCCAGCTTGGGCTTGCCATGACGCTCTGCCTCAAAATAGTGCTGTGGTAAACACTGGAAAATCGCATTGTGTTCGGAATCCACCGGAAGCAACAATGCACCATGATCGCGTGCAGCCTGCATCATGAGGTCACCGGACATCACCAAAGCTTCCTTATTGGCCAGCAGTACGCGCTTGCCTGCTTTTACTGCAGCCAGTGTCGGCAACAATCCGGCAGCACCGACAATGGCAGCCATGACAATATCGACATCCGCATGTTCAGCCACAGCAATTAAACCGGCTTCATCTTGCAGAATTTCAATATCAGCCAGACCATGTTGCTGAAGGAGTTTTGAAAACTCATCCACTTTTGCCGCAGGCACCACCGCCACTTTAGGGCGGTATTGCTGGCAAATCTTGATCAGCTCATCAATACGACTTTGCGCGGTTACAGCAAAAACCGAGTACGCTTCAGGATGTCGCTGCAAGATTTTTAAAGTACTTTGACCAATAGAACCTGTAGCACCCAGTATACAAACCGCTTGTGACATTTATAAATCTACACCAATAAGTTTTAGAACAGCAATACCTGCCGCAAAGATTGGAGCTGCAGCAAGCAAAGAATCAATACGATCCAGCACCCCGCCATGACCCGGTAAAATACGGCCCGAGTCTTTAATACCGGCACGTCGTTTGATCATGGATTCAAACAGATCTCCCAGTACTGAACTGAAGACCGTGATCACCGATAAGATCAGGAATAAAATAAGTTCTGGCCAGGTCATCTCCAGATAAAGCAAAGCAACTGCAATCACAATCAGCATTGAGGTGACCACACCACCATACAGCCCTTCTACAGATTTGTTTGGGCTGACATTTGGTGCAAGTTTTTTCCTACCGAATTTACGGCCGACAAAATATGCACCGCTGTCTGCGCCCCATACCAGTAAAAACAGGTACATCAACCACCACGGTGAACTTTGCCAAACCGAGAAAATTGCGGTGACAGCAGCAGAAATCAGCACTACACCAATGCCATTTAGGCTTGCGTTGTACCAGCCGTCATACTCAGGATAAGACTTGACCCAGTAAATACTGAGTAACCAGGTAATAATAGAAGCCACCCATAACAACAAAGCGACTTCAGCAAAATACAATGCCAATGCTGATAGAGCCGCGGTCAGCAACCCATATCCCCATGCAACGGGCTTGATGACCTGCTTAAATTTTCGCGGCATGAGTTTAAACCACTCATAACCGGCAACCCCAGCAGCAAGAACCATCAATACAAACATTGGATAATGTGATTCAGTAGCAAACATACAGCTCAGTACAACTGCTACCAACACCAATGCGGTTATAATCCGCTCAAACATGTATTAATTCTCAAGTTTTTCCTGATGAACCTGTTCTGATGTTTTACCGAAACGACGTTCACGCCCACCAAATACGGCAAGTGCATCATCAAGTTCTTCAACGGTAAATTCTGGCCACAGCGTCTCAGTGAAATAAAGCTCTGCATAGGCTGCCTGCCATAACAGAAAATTCGACAGACGGAAATCTCCGCCAGTACGAATCAGCAGATCAACTGCTGGTAAGTCACCGAGGCTGACATATTGACCAAATACATCAGTATCAATTGCATCAAGATCTAATTTATTTGTTAAAACATCACTGGCAATTTGCTTTGCAGCTTGTGCCATATCCCACATACCGCCATAACTGATTGCAATAGTGAGTGTCATACTATTGAAATTAGCAGTCCTTTGTTCGGCTTGCAACATGAGTCCCTGCAATTCAGCGGACAAACGGCTACGATCACCGATAAAACGTAAGGCAATATTGAATTTTTCCATGCGGGGGAGTTGCTCATGAATCGTGTCAAGCAGGAGTTTCATGAGCAATTCGACTTCAAACTGTGGACGATTCCAGTTTTCACTGGAAAAGGCAAAAACAGTTAAAGCCTGGATATTTCTTTTTCTACAGTGTTCTACAATCGGATCCAGAACCGTTTTTCCTTCACGGTGTCCATCACCTTTCTGCATCTGATTTTTTTTGGCGAAACGATTGTTGCCATCCATAATGATGGCAACATGTTTCGGAAGACAGGGGTTTTCTTCAGCAGCGGTCATCGATGAATTAGACCTTCATCAATTCAGCTTCTTTCGCAGCCAAGCGTTTGTCAACTTCAGCAACAAATTTGTCGGTAATTTTCTGGATTTCATCAGCAGCACGACGTTCTTCATCTTCAGAAATTTCTTTTTCTTTCAATAAAGCTTTGATATCACCCAATACATCACGGCGAATGTTACGAATTGCCACTTTCGCATTTTCTGCTTCAGTACGGGCAACTTTCTGCATGTCACGACGTGTTTCTTCAGTGAGTGCTGCCATAGGTACACGGATCGCATCTGCTGAAATCGGGTTAAGACCCAAGTCAGATTCACGAATCGCTTTATCAATTGCAGCCACCATTGAACGTTCAAACGGTTGAACCAACAGGGTACGTGAATCTTCAACACCAACGTTTGCCACCTGGTTCAATGGAACGTCTGAACCATAGTAAGAAACCATCACATTATTTAAAATAGATGGATGCGCGCGACCGGTACGAACTTTTGCAAAACCATGCTCTAGAGATTCTAGAGTTTTGTTCATACGGTCTTCGCTGTCTTTTTTAAGATCGTTAATCATATGATCTTCCTTACTTAATTCTAAAAAAGTTAATTGCTAAATTAGCGCGTAGTATAAAGTGCTTTGGTGCTCACGTCATTAATTGGTAACGTGAGTCCCTTCTTTTTCGCCCATCACCACTGAAAGTAATGCGCCAGATTTATTCATATCGAATACTTGTAGTGGCACATTGTGGTCACGACATAAACAGATCGCAGTTAAGTCCATGACACCCAGTTTTTCATCCAGCACCTGATCAAAGGTTAAAGTGTCATATTTAACCGCATCGTCATATTTGCTTGGATCTTTGTTATATACGCCATCGACTTTAGTGGCTTTCAAAATCAAATCTGATTCGATTTCAATACCACGCAAACATGCTGCGGTATCTGTGGTAAAGAATGGATTACCTGTACCTGCCACGAATACACACACTTCACCCTGAGTCAGGTGACGGATCGCATCACGGCTCGAGTAAGACTCAACCACTGCACCAATTGGCAGTGCAGACATCAAACGGGTTTTAATATTACGGCGCACCAAAGCGTCGCGTAGTGCCAGACCGTTCATCACGGTTGCCAGCATACCCATCTGATCACCAGTGACCCGGCCAACCAGACCGTCTTTTTGCAGCTGGCTACCGCGGTACAGGTTACCACCACCGACCACGATACCTACTTGTACGCCTAAACCCACAAGGTGCGCAATAGAAAGCGACATCTGGTCGAGCACTTGTGCATCGATTCCCATGTCTTTATTGCCTGCCAGCGCTTCACCAGAAAGCTTTAACAGAATGCGACCAAAGCGTGGCTTTTTAGAATCCAACATCATCAAACTCCAAAGTATTCAATTTAAATTTTTTTAATTCAAAATTTTAAGCAGATTTGACTGAAATGAGTTTTGCATACAGATCGTACTCGTCTGCATCGGTAATCTCGACTTCAAGCAAATCCCCTGCCTTAATGACGCTTTTATCAATATCTTCCACAAAAACATTGCCATCAATTTCAGGTGCATCTGCATAAGAACGCGCAACTGCCACCGGGAATTCTTCTTCCAGATCATCTACCAGCACGGTCATGGTCTGACCAATACGTTTTTGGAGTTTGGCTGCCGAGATTTCTTGCTGAACCTGCATGAAACGCTCATAACGCTCTTGTTTAATTTCTTCAGGAACGTGGTCTGGCAAATCGTTTGCTGTCGCACCTTCAACTGGTGAATAGGTAAAGCAACCTACACGATCCAATTGAGCTTGTTTCAGCCAATCGAGCAGCATCTGGAAGTCTTCTTCGGTTTCACCCGGGAAGCCCACCACAAATGTTGAACGGATAACCAGATCAGGACATTTTTCACGCCAGATATTCAATCGCTCCAGTGTGTTTTCACTGTGCGCAGGACGTTTCATCAGCTTGAGAATTTTTGGACTCGCATGCTGAAATGGAATATCCAGATAAGGCAGGATTTTGCCTTGAGCCATCAGGTCAATCACGGCATCGACATGCGGATATGGATAAACATAGTGCAAACGCACCCAGATTCCCAACTGACCGAGTGCTTCACACATGTCATAGAATTTGGTTTTCACCGGCTGGCCGTTCCAGAAATCCAGCTTGTATTTGGTGTCCAGACCGTAAGCAGAAGTATCCTGGGAGATAACGAGTACTTCTTTAACACCGGCACGTTTCAGCGCTGCGGCTTCTTCAAGCACAGAACCAACTGGACGGGAGACCAAATCACCACGCATGCTTGGAATAATACAGAAAGTACAACGATGGTTGCAGCCTTCCGATATTTTCAAATAGGCATAATGTTTAGGTGTTAGGCGGATACCTTGCTCTGGAACTAAATCAATAAATGGATTGTGTTTTGGCGGTTCAGGCACGTATTGATGAACCGCATCCATAACATCTTTATATGCCGCTGCACCTGTCACTTTCAGGACATTCGGATGCATCTGGCGAATCTTGTCTTCGTCTTTACCTAGACAGCCTGTTACGATGACGCGACCATTCGCGCTCATCGCCTCACCAATCGCGTCTAGCGATTCTTGCACTGCGGATTCAATGAAACCACAGGTATTTACTACAACTAAATCAGCACCGTCATAATCCGAAGCGACGTCATAACCTTCAGTCTTTAACTGGGTTAAAATACGTTCAGAATCTACCAATGCCTTAGGACAACCTAAAGATACAAAACCGACTTTGGGGGACTTCATGAATTTTCGCTCTACTAGAATGCGCGTATTGTATGTCTTTTCGCATCATAAAAATAGTTGAAAACCTGACTCTTTGCATCATGCACTAAAATAACGCCATAAAATATACAACATATTTGCGCGCGCACCAAAATAGAACATTTTAGATTTACAGCCTCAATTTAATCCGCTATACCTAAGATGAATTGTGTCGCTGTGGCACATTTCTGCATTTCATCGCAATAAATAAGCTTTAGTCATAAAAGTTGGCGTGCATCTTGCATCAAATCAGAACTTAAAATTGATTAAATTGCTTTATGAAGATGCCATTGCGCCATTTTAATACAGGAAAAAAACCGCGAATGGATCAGCTTATTCCGATCGACTATCGTGTTTTAGTGGACAATATGACCACGTGTATCTTATTGGTAGACCGCGATCTTAATATTTATTATCTCAACTCTGCCTGCGAAGCCTTATTTGATGTGAGCTTATTTCGCGCCAGTGGAAGTCCGGCACTGGGTCTTCTGCAACATCCGACCGATGAGTTTAATACTGAAGAAGCGCTGAACAACACTTTAACTACAGGCCAACCTTATACGCGCCGTGAAGCCACACTGATTGTCAACTTTAAGGACATTCATGTCGATTACACGGTTTCTCAACTAAATCTGGGTAAGCCCTATCACCCACTGTTGTTAATCGAGCTCAATCCTCGTGACCGTATGCTTAAAATTTCGCGTGAAGAAAACCTGATTCAGCAACATCAAGTGGCTCGCCAGCTGATTCGCGGTGTCGCGCACGAAATCAAGAACCCACTCGGCGGAATTCGGGGGGCAACACAACTTCTGGCTCGCAGTCTGAATGATCCACAATACAAAGAATTTACCGATATTATTATTAGTGAAGTCGATCGACTCCGAAATCTGGCCGACACCATGCTCGGTTCACGCCAACTGCCAAGCTATGAGCTGGTAAATGTACATGAGCCACTTGAGCGGGTGCGCTCACTCATCGCCAATCAAAGCAAAAAGAAAATCAAGATTATTCGGGATTATGACCTGTCCTTACCTGAAGTGCTGGCAGACCGTGATCAACTGATTCAGGTGATCTTGAATATTTGCGCCAATGCAGTACAGGCCATGACCGAGAACAAAGAGTTTTTTGTCGATCACCAGCCTGAACTGGTTTTAAGAACCCGGATTCAGCGCCTATTTACCATTAACGGGGCAATTCATCGCTCTGTGGTACGCATTGATATTGAAGACAATGGCCCTGGGGTCCCCGAAGACATTATCGAATCTGTGTTTTATCCACTGGTCACCAGTCGCGCCAAAGGTACCGGACTGGGTCTCAGTATTGCTCAAAATATTATTCATCAGCATAACGGCATGATTGAATGTCAGTCCGTGGCTGGAAAAACCGTGTTTAGCTTATATTTACCTTGGGAGTCGAATCATGTCGCGAAATAAAATATGGGTGATTGATGACGATCGTGCCATGCGCTGGGTACTGGAAAAAACCTTTAAAGAAGAAGGCTTGGACGTGACCAGCTTTGAAGAAGCACAATCCGCACTAGATCAACTCAGTGTTGATGCACCAGATGTGATTCTGACCGATATCCGTATGCCGGGGATTGATGGACTCACCTTCTTGGGTAAGGTCAAACACAATTATCCTGACCTGCCTGTGATTATTATGACGGCGCATTCAGACCTAGAGTCTGCTGTATCAAGTTATCAAACTGGTGCTTTTGAATATCTGCCAAAGCCTTTTGATATTGATGAAGCGCTGGCACTGGTCAATCGTGCGATTTTGCATATTACCAAGCTGCAACAACAAGAATCAGCAAAAGTTACCCCGCCGATTCAATCGACTGAAATTATCGGTGAATCTCCCGCCATGCAGGAAGTGTTTCGCGCCATCGGCCGTTTAGCGCAATCGCATATTACTGTACTCATTAATGGTGAGTCCGGTACAGGGAAAGAATTGGTGGCACATGCCTTGCACCGCCATTCACCGCGTAGTGCAAAGCCCTTTATTGCCCTGAATATGGCAGCCATTCCCAAAGACCTGATCGAAACCGAACTTTTTGGTCACGAAAAAGGTGCATTTACCGGTGCCAATACCCAGCGTCAAGGTCGTTTTGAACAGGCCAACGGCGGCACGCTGTTTCTGGATGAAATTGGCGACATGCCTTTTGAAACCCAAACCCGTTTATTGCGTGTTTTGGCCGATGGCGAGTTTTATCGTGTCGGTGGTCATATTCCCGTCAAGGTTGATGTGCGGATTGTGGCTGCCACACATCAGGATCTGGAAAAACTGGTACATGACGGCCGTTTCCGTGAAGACTTGTATCACCGCCTGAATGTGATTCGGATTCACATTCCAAAACTGGCACATCGCAGTGAAGACATTCCGATGCTGGCGCAGCACTTCCTGGCACGTGCTGGTAAAGAACTCGGCGTTAATCCCAAAATTCTGCGTCCTGAAACCCAGGAATATATGCAAAAACTGCCGTGGCAAGGCAACGTACGCCAGCTTGAAAATACCTGTCGCTGGCTAACCGTGATGATCACAGGTCGTGAAGTCTATCCAGAAGACCTACCACCTGAGCTGAAACAAATCCCAATTCAAGATTTAGATTTAGGCTCACCAATTCCAAACTTAAACCAAGTGGGTCCACAGCACTGGGATGAATTGCTGGGTCAATGGGCCATGCAAAAACTCAAAAATGGCGAGATGAAACTTCTGGATGTTGCGACGCCGATGTTTGAACGCACCCTGATTAATGCTGCGCTACAACAAACCCGTGGTCGCAAACGTCATGCAGCTGAACTTTTGGGCTGGGGCCGTAACACACTGACCCGCAAGCTCAAAGAACTCGGTATGGATACGGCCGATGATGAGGTAGAAGAAGAAATCGAAAGTCCAAGCTAATCTATAAAAGCACCTTCGGGTTACTGCTCTCTCACAATTGAATTTCAGGTATTTGATTTGTAAGTGTGGCAAGAATGCCACACATTCCCCATCATGACAGAATGTAGTGTATGGGGAATAAAGACTTTTGCCTACTTTTGGTCTGTCAAAAGTAGGATTTAGCCTACACAAAGTCATTTAAATTTTTCAAAGAAAAGACAAGGCTGTGGAAAATTAAATATATAAAAATATCAAATATTTAAGCACATGGTGTCATCATATTGACCTGGTACTGAAATAAAGTTCAAATTGTGGAACAGTAGTGACCTTCGGGTGCTTTTTTATACTGAGGTGAGTTAAACAGTCAAGCCGATATAACGCGAATAACCTGCTGCGCCCAAGTCTGACTTTAAGATCAGATAATCTGAATAAGTACTGGCGGTAATTTCATCAAACATATTCACCTGATCGTCATTGGCATGCAGATCATCTACCGAACGTGGCATGCTGTGCTCAAATTCATCGGTCATATATTCAAAGCCAATATCCATGGCAATAAATAAAGTATGTTCACATGGCTGTACATATTGTTCTTCAGTCCAGTCAATAATGTTCTGCTGGCAATGTGGACAGGCAATATTATCGGTGGCCTGAATATCGAGTTCGATCAGTTGGTAAGGCATATAAAAATCAGTCAGTTTGCTATCCATCTATTTTAGCAAATTTTATCTGCCGATTTTACTCAATTAAAATATGAGCCATAACAAAGGAATCCGTAGATTCCTTTGTTATGGCAATAAAAATAGAAAACTGGCTTATTTATGAGCCGCCTTATAACGTGACAGTGCCGTGACCGCTACCGCTGATACAACCACCGCAGGTAAACTTGCCATAAGGATACCTGTAGTCCCCAAACCTAATGCCAAAATTTTCCCGGTTAATAACGGACCGGTCATGGCACCTAAACGACCTAAAGAAATGGCGCTGCCCACGCCTGTGACTTTACCTGCACCTGAATAAAAAATCGGAGAGATGCCATACAGAATAGATTGACCACCTGTAGAAAAGATCCCACCCATCACCCCGGCTAAAATTAATAGCGGAATCGAGGTACTGGTGAACAACAAAACCAAGGCAACAAATAAGCCGCTGTAAATAATGGCTGCCATTTGCCACAATTTTAAACGATCTAGCAAACAACCCAAACTCAAGGTTCCAATCACCGCGCCCACCTGAAACACCAGCATCACCAGAAATGCCTGCTGTTTTTGCAAGCCTTGTTCCATTAGCAGATTAGGCAACCAGCTAATCAGAATATAGTTGATCATCAAGGTAAAAAAGAAACCCACCCAAAGCGGCACTGTATTTTTATACTGTTGCTGCTTGAACAAAACCTCGACCATGCCCGGTACAGCTTCGCCAGATCTTTTTTGCGCTACCGCTGCTTTAGGTTGATCTTTAAGAATAAAGCCCATAAAAGGGAGAAGCGCTAAAGGCGTTAAACCACCAATTAAAAATAAAGTCTGCCATTGAATATCTGGAAGCAGCATAGCCAAACCGGCGACAAAAATAGCACCAACAGGCAGGCCACAATACATCAAGCTATTGAGCTTACCGCGATTGGCTTCAGTTGCTTCATCTCCAACCACGGAAATCATGGTCGGCATTGCAGCACCCAGACCCAAACCGGTCAAGAAACGCGCAGCATATAAAACCTCGATGCTCGGTGCAATTGCAGTCAGCGACATGAACACACCAAAAATAGCCACAGACAACATCAGGACTTTCTTTTGTCCCAAATAATCCGCGATACGTCCGCCAAAGAATGCACCAAAGAGCATTCCAAAGACGCCCAGACTAAACACATAGCCCATCTGAACCTGATCTAAAGCAAAGCTTGCCGCAATTCCTTTTGCTGCAATTCCAGGAGCCTGAAGATCGAAACCCTCAAAAAATGCCACCCAAAAGCACAAGAAAATCGTCAATATTTTTCGTAATTTTTCACTATAAGGCTGTATCATGATTGATCTCCATCAATAACCTATAAATCGTTTGATAGCCTGACGATCCTATTCCCCCTATTCTTATCCTAATCTGGTCAGAGAAATACCACGACAATAGTCGGATTTAAGTTCATCAACTTGGCTCAACACCCTTTCCATTAGACCTAAAAGTTAAAATTTATAGACTTTTTACATCTTAATAATTTTTATTATCTTTATAAATAAGGCATTTAGTTAAATAGTAGTTATTTATAATTGAATGATAGCCGAGACTTATACAAAAATATCAGCCGATAAAAAGCCCGCATTGCGCGGGCTTTTTCACACTGTATTCTTAAGCAGATTTTTTCGTTTGTGCATTCTTACGAATCGTAATCATCACCAGTTGAACTGCTGCAGGCGTTACACCCGGAATACGACTAGCTTGCGCCAATGTTTCAGGACGAACATCTTTCAGTTTCAAAGTAATTTCACGAGACAGACCCGACACGATGTCATAATCGAAATCTGCAGGAATACGGGTTTCTTCAAGACGTTTCATTTGCGCGACGTCTTCATGCTGACGGTTAATATAACCCGCATATTTCACTGCAATTTCAATCTGCTCACCGACAAATGGTGATACTTCAGAATTGGTTAATTCGGCAATTTGAGCAAATGAAATGTTTGGACGTTTCAACAAATCAATAGCAGAACACTCTTTAGACAGATCTGCACCGGTCATCTCAACGAATTTCTTACCCATTGGATTGTTTGGTGCAGCCCACAGGTGTTGCAAACGGCCTGTTTCTTTTTCTACTGCTTCCATTTTCTCACAGTACACTGCCCAACGCGCGTCATCCACCAGACCCAATTCACGACCGATCGCAGTTAAACGCTGGTCGGCATTGTCTTCACGTAACATCAAACGATATTCAGCACGTGAGGTAAACATACGGTACGGTTCTTTGGTGCCTAACGTAATCAGGTCATCTACCAATACACCCATATAGGCTTCATCGCGTTTTGGTGTCCACTGCTCTTGATCCCAGGCACGACGTGCAGCATTTAAACCTGCCAGCAAACCTTGTGCACCTGCTTCTTCATAACCAGTGGTTCCATTAATTTGACCAGCGAAATACAGGTTATTAATGGCTTTGGTTTCAAGGGTAAATTTCAACGCTTGCGGGTTGAAATAATCGTACTCGATCGCATAACCCGGACGCAAAATATGCGCATTTTCCATACCACGGATTGAGCGAACCAACTCAAACTGCACATCAAATGGCAATGAAGTTGAAATACCATTTGGATAAAGCTCATGCGTATCCAGACCTTCCGGTTCCAAGAATACTTGATGCGAGTCTTTATCGGCAAAACGGTGAATCTTGTCTTCAATTGATGGGCAATAACGCGGCCCTACACCTTCAATTTTACCGGTATACATCGGTGAGCGATCTAGACCACCGCGAATAATCTCATGCGTACGTTCATTGGTATGCGTGATATAGCAGTTCACCTGTTCCGGATGCATAGACGCATCGCCCATAAACGACATGGTTGGAGATGGGAAATCACCCGGCTGCGGTGTCATTACAGAAAAGTCGACCGAACGTGCATCGATACGCGGTGGTGTACCGGTTTTTAAACGCCCCACAGGTAAATTCAATTCGCGCAAACGTGCTGCCAATGAAATCGACGGCAGATCACCGGCACGACCACCACTGGATTTTTCCAGACCAACGTGAATTACGCCGCCCAAGAATGTACCCGCAGTCAACACCACAGTTTTGGCATCAAAACGAATGCCCATTTGGGTAACCACACCTTTGACGGTATCGCCTTCAACAATCAGGTCATCAGCCGCTTGCTGGAAAATATCCAAGTTCGCCTGATTCTCTAAGGTTTCACGAATTGCCGCTTTAAAACGGACACGGTCTGCCTGCGCACGTGTTGCACGAACTGCTGCACCTTTACGCGAGTTCAAAATACGGAACTGAATACCGCCTTTGTCGGCAGCCAGTGCCATTGCACCGCCCAAGGCATCAATTTCACGCACCAAGTGCGATTTACCAATACCACCGATGGCCGGGTTACAGCTCATCTGCCCTAAAGTCTCAATGTTATGAGTTAAGAGTAAAGTCTGTCGACCCATACGCGCTGCAGCCAGAGCTGCTTCTGTACCGGCGTGACCGCCACCGATAACAATGACATCGTATACTTTAGGATAATGCATAGTGGTAATTGAGAGATAAAAAAGGATAGCTGAGTATTATAGCAAATTTCATTCTAAAGTAGACAGATTCAGTCGAATTTATCCTGAGATAAAAAATGAATCATCCTGTACAAGAATCAAGCACTGTAATTTAACTTTGCAGAGGGACTATATAAATTAAACATATAAGTTCAGAAAATTACTCGATTTACACTGTTTAATTTTGAGTATTTTTTAAGCTATATACTGCTTACATTACAAACAAAGGTATAACTGATGAATAAGAATATTTTTCTCTCAACTGTTCTGTGTGGTTTATGTTTTGCGCCATTTGCAGCCTCAGCAAATGATAAGGTCGAAACCACTTATAATGCGCAAAAGTATCAACAGGTTTGTAAAGGCAAAACCCAAGGTGCTCAAGTCAGTTTTGCTCATCGAGGCATTATCTGGAATGGAACCTGTGAGCCACAGTTTTTCGCTTCATCAAAAAATGCTTCAATCAAAGGTGATGAAGCTGAACTCATGAGTACCTGTAGTGGCAATAGTAGCGCGACCACCGCCACCATTAATGGAACCGAAGTCAAAGGTAAATGTGCTTTAGGCTTTATGCCGCCACGCCCTCAGGGACAATCCCAAATGCACAGTCAGCCAATGCAACCACAAATGAGCCAGCCGCAAATGCAGCAACCAATGAATGACCAGCAGACTCCGCCTGATGCGCAAATGCAAACTCAGCCAGGCATGTAAGCTGTCATAGCTCTAAATAGCTTACATTTCAAGTAAAAGCTTTGACGGGCAAAGTGAATACATTTTGCCCGTTTTATATTGCTTATTTATTCAGCTCCGCTACACTTAAAATCTATCTAAAAATCAATAATAAAAAGGGATTTTTCATGGATTCGGGGTTTTTTAACTTTTTTTTGCCTATTACCTTGGCAATCATGATGATGGGGCTGGGACTCGAATTAAAAATCAAGGATTTCCTGCGCTTAAGCCGCTATCCTAAAGTCATTTTTATTGCCCTATTTACACAGCTCGTGCTGTTGACCAGTATTGCTTTCTTTATTTGCCTGATTCTGGACTTAGCTCCTTTACTCGCAGTAGGTTTAATGCTTCTGGCCGCTTCACCAGGAGGCCCAACCGCCAACCTGTTTAGCTATCTGTATAAAGGCGATGTCGCACTGAATATCACCCTGACTGCCATCAATACCATCATTTCTATTTTCACCCTGCCCTTTATTATCAACCTCTCATTACAATACTTTATGAGTCACGACTCGACTGTGACATTTCCAGTTGAAAAAGTGATACAGGTGTTTTTAATTACCCTGATCCCCGTGATCATCGGGATGCTGCTTCGAGCCAAATTTCCACATTTATCCATTACCGTCAGCAAATCGATGCGCTTCGTTTCAATTAGTTTTTTAAGCATACTCTTGATATTTGCCGTTTTTAGAGATCGTTTTAATCTCTTTGAATATTTTTCCAGTATTGGTTTAGCTACTGTGATTTTATGTTTTTCCAGCCTGTTTATTGGTTATTGCATTCCGCTACTGATGGGTATTCCAGAAAAAATGGCACGGGCCTGTACCTTTGAAATCGGCATTCATAATACGGCGATTGCGATCACCATTGCGATTTCGGTCTTAGGCGATGTCACTATGGCAATTCCGGCCGGCATTTACACCATTGTCATGTATAGTTTTGCGACTATTTTCGGGGTGATGATGAGTCGCCAATATATCGCTTATCGCCATAAAAATCGTTTATCGGATTTGTAATTTATTTGGCTGAGTCTGCGATAAAGCTGTATGCTTTTCCCAAGAAAAGCAAAAGTATTAAAATAATTTTTAACAAGGAGCATGACAGATGGATTCTGGCATTATTACGATTTTACTGCCGCTTGCGCTCGCGATTATTATGGTGGGTTTAGGTCTCGAACTTACCCTCAAAGATTTCGCCCGGGTCACCCAACATCCTAAAGCTGTTTTAGTCGCATTATTTTGTCAACTGGTCTTATTGGTCGGTATTGCATTTATCCTGTGTAAAGTTTTGGCCCTGCCTCCACTTCTTGCCGTGGGTCTGATGCTGTTAGCCGCCTCACCCGGCGGCAGTACGGCCAATCTGTTTAGCTATCTTTTCAAAGGTGATCTGGCACTCAACATCACCCTGACTGCGATTAATTCAGTGATTGCAGCCTTAACTTTACCGTTAATCGTTAATTTTTCGATTATGCATTTCATGCAGGACAGCCAGCAGATCACGCTCCAGCTTGGCAAAATTCTTCAGGTGTTTGGCATCATTATTATTCCTGTCGCGATTGGTATGCTGATTCGACATCATGCACCACGCCTGACTGAAAAACTGAATAGACCGCTGCGTATTTTTGCAGTCATATTCTTGATTCTGATTATTGTCGGGGCCATCTATAGTGAACGCACCAATATTGCCGAATATCTGACTCAGGTCGGTGTCGCCACGGCATTGTTCTGTATTTTCAGCCTGACCATCGGCTATTTTGTCCCCCGCTTAATGAATATAGATACCGCTCAGGCACGGGCCAGTGCCTTTGAAATCGGCATTCACAACAGCACATTAGCCATGACCATTGCCCTGACCGTGATGTCCAGCACTGCTGTGGCCATGCCTGCCGCGGTTTATTCAATCTTCATGTATATTTTTGCTGCCATTTTTGGTCTGCTGCTTAACCGCTTTGCACCATTAGACAGAACACCTCTTCTCTCTAAGGTTTCATAAGTCTTTATAGAGCTTTATATAGGGTGCTTCGGCATCCTTTTTATTTTGGGTATGCATCAAGAAGATAGCAGCGTTGTGTCTGAACTTCCGTTACAATAGCTTTTTGAAAAATGTATAAAGGTTATTTCTGTGAAGTGGTTACAAATTCATATTACGGTTGAACAAGCTCAGGTTGATTATACTGAGACATTACTCAGCTCACTAGGCGCAGTGAGTGTGACCCTGGATGATGCTGAAAACCAGGATTTGCTGGAACCACTTCCAGGCGAAACACCACTCTGGAATAAAGTGATTGTGACTGGTATTTATGCACAGGAAGAAGGCGAAGAAATTGACGTTGCTGCACTAGAAACCTTTATTGGTGCACAAATGCCAGAAGCGCCGATCAAGCACGAATTCATTGAAGATCAGGCTTGGGAACGCACCTGGATGGATGCGTATGAGCCAATCCAGATTGCTGAAAAATACTGGATTGTACCGGAATGGATGCAAGCACCTGAAGCCGATGCAGTCAATATCAAGCTTGATCCGGGTCTGGCATTCGGTACAGGGAACCACGCCTCTACATTCTTGTGCTTACAATGGCTCGGCAAAATTGACGTTAAAGACAAAATCGTCATCGATTATGGCTGTGGTTCAGGCATTCTCGCGGTAGCTGCCCTGCTCTTAGGTGCTAAAAAAGCATATGCCACTGATATTGACCCACAAGCAGTTCTGGCCACCCAGCAAAATGCTGAACTGAATGGTGTACTGGACAAACTTTATGTCGGCCTGCCAGAAGAATTTAGAGATGAACTCGGCACTACCAAGGCTGACGTATTTGTTGCCAATATTTTGGCTGCGCCACTAATGATATTGGCTCCTGAGTTCGCAACTTTAATTAAATCTGAGGGACAGTTCGCACTTGCCGGAGTTATCGAAGAGCAAGTTGCTGATGTTACTAGCATTTACTCAAATTATTTTGATATATTAGACGTAGAAAAACGAGACGAGCACTGGTGCCGTATCTCGGGTAAACGCCATAAGAATGAATGAGTCTACAAATAGTTTATGAGTGACAAACGAACCCATTGCCCTACCTGTTCCACCACCTACAAGGTCACAGTTGCTCAACTCACCATTGCGCAGGGTATGGTTTGCTGTCCCAAATGTACCACTTCATTTAATGCCTTATCGCATCTGGTGGCCGAAGCCCAAAACTCGGTCACCACCTCAGCGTCTCAAGACCAAACTTATTCTCGATATAACCCACCTGCATATGGTCGCGATCAACAGCAAAATACGCACAGTCTTTTATATATTTTCGATCAGAAAGTTGAACATTCAAATATCGATCTGGAAACCTATTTAAACAATCTGAACTATTTCAGTACCGAACCTATCTCGGTACTACCGAGCATGAACTGGGAAGATCAGGCAGAAAAACAGATATACCGCGGGCCAATGTACTATATTGGCTGGAGCATCTTGAACCTGATGCTATTTGGCGTATTGCTGTTCCAGTTTTTCTGGATTAATCCGCAATACATCAAAAATAGTCATATCATGAGTCTGGCCTTTAACAATGTATGCGAGGTGTTTAATTGTTCCAATCTGGAAAAATACTACACGCTGATTCAGGTCAATAAAGTCAAGATCAAGGCAACCAGTCACAAGAAAACTGAATTTAGCGGTGAGCTGATCAACTTCCATGACCGTAGCCTGGCTTTACCGATTTTAAAAATCAATCTGGAACAGCGCGGTGAAGTTGTTGCGACTTATAACCTGTCTGCCAAAGAGTATCTGATTGAAAGTCTGGTCAATATTGAACGTATCCCGAAAAACAGTCCATTTAAATTCAAATTTGAGCTTCCTGTCGATCGTAAAAGCTTTGATCGCTATAGTTTGGAAATAATTCGCCCTTAATCTGAATAGAAAGCATTAAAAAATTAAAAAAAGTTAAAAAAAATGCAGTTTTCTTGCTCACTTTTGCTTAGACAATGGTATGATACGCGCCACGAAAGCTATGTGCTGCAACTCCTCGCTACTTTTTCACAACAAATACAGTCTTGCCTAATGCGCTATAAAATTTATTGCGTATCGTGCAGATTTTTTTGTTTTGATTTTGGTCAGTAACAAAACTTTAACTATTGTTACGCTTATTTTTCGACCAAAACGTTGAGATGTGTCAAGCTATTGGCTCAATGCAATGATTAAGTTTTAGAACTCCAGTTTTAGGATCTAAAGCGGAGTTCATTTCAATTTTAGACCACTTTTTATATCGCTTTACCCAAGCGATATTTGTTTTTCGGATTAATTCGCATGAATAGCAAATCTCCTATTTTTACTGCACAATCTGATGTTGCTTTACGTATCCACGTAGATCGCGCAGTTCGCCATTATTTTGCGCAACTACAGGGCGAGCAACCATCTCAGGTATACGACATGGTGCTAGCAGAAATGGAGAAACCTCTTCTATCTGTAGTTCTAGAATATACACGTGGTAACCAAACACGTGCTGCCGAGATTCTCGGACTCAACCGTGGTACTTTACGTAAAAAGTTAAAAGCTCACGGTTTAATGAGTGAATAAATGATAAAATGCTTGCGGCTTCCGCAGGCATTTTTTTTAACCTGTAAATTGCTGATTTTGTTTTATTCTGTTCCTTGAAAACTGTGACGAAGATCATGACTATTAAACGCGCTTTAATCTCTGTGTCTGACAAGACTGGTATTGTTGAATTTGCACAAGAACTTGCTGCTCTAGGGGTAGAAATTTTATCTACAGGTGGTACCTACAAATTGTTGAAAGACAATAATGTGGCTGTAGTTGAAGTTTCGGAGCATACAGGTTTTCCAGAGATGATGGACGGCCGTGTAAAAACACTACATCCAAAAATTCATGGGGGTATCCTGGCTCGTCGTGGTCTAGACGAAGCTGTGATGGCTGAACACAACATTGATGCTATTGATTTAGTCGTTGTAAACCTTTATCCATTTGCTGCAACGGTAGCAAAACCAAACTGTTCACTTGCTGATGCTATCGAAAACATCGACATCGGTGGTCCTACCATGGTTCGTGCTGCAGCAAAAAACCATGCATCAGTCGGTATCATCGTAAATGCTTCTGACTATGCAACTGTCGTTGCCGAGCTTAAAGCTGAGGGTGCTTTATCTCATGCAACTCGTTTTGACCTAGCAGTAAAAGCATTTGAACATACTGCTCAATATGACGGCATGATCGCATCTTACTTAGGCGCTCGCGTAGGTAAAGAAGAAGGTCAGGCAGACAAATTTGCACGTACTTTCAATACTCAATTGAACAAAGTTCAAGACCTTCGTTACGGTGAAAACCCGCATCAAGCTGCTGCATTCTATGTAGAAGACACAGCGACTGAAGCTTCTGTTTCAACAGCGAAACAGCTTCAAGGTAAAGAACTCTCTTATAACAACATCGCAGATACTGATGCAGCACTTGAATGTGTTAAATCATTTGCGAAGCCTGCTTGTGTGATCGTTAAACACGCTAACCCATGTGGCGTTGCAGTATCTTTAGACGGTATTCAAGCAGCTTATGATCTTGCGTATGCAACAGATCCTGAATCTGCTTTCGGTGGCATCATTGCATTCAACCGTGAATTAGACGTTGCAACTGCACAAGCGATTGTAGATCGTCAATTCGTTGAAGTGATCATTGCACCGAGCGTTGCTGAAGGCGTTCTTGAAGTAACAGGCGCGAAGAAAAACGTTCGTGTCCTAGTATGTGGTGAACTTCCAGCAATCGATGCGCGTCAATCTCAACTTGACTACAAACGCGTAAACGGCGGTTTGTTAGTTCAAGATCAAGACTTGGGTATGATCACTAAAGATGACCTTAAAGTTGTGACAAAACGCGCACCAACTGAGCAAGAAATTGACGACATGATCTTCGCTTGGAAAGTGGCGAAATACGTGAAATCTAATGCGATTGTTTATGCGAAAAACCGCCAAACGATTGGTGTCGGCGCAGGTCAAATGAGCCGTGTTAACTCTGCACGTATTGCTGCGATCAAAGCTGAGCATGCAGGTTTAGTGGTTGAAGGTGCAGTAATGGCATCTGATGCATTCTTCCCATTCCGTGATGGTATTGATAACGCTGCAAAAGCAGGTATCAAGTGCATTATCCAGCCGGGCGGTTCTATGCGTGATGAAGAAACCATTGCGGCTGCTGATGAAGCTGGTATTGCAATGGTCTTCACTGGCATGCGTCACTTCCGTCACTAATTGATTCAAAGTCGTATTTATTAATCCCCCTAAATCCCCCTTTGTCAAAAGGGGGACTTTTCACAAATAAAGGGACATTTTTATTCGTGAAGCCCTTCTTTTTTACAGGGTGAGAAGCATGGCTTCGCAAGGTGGGATTCTATTCTTTTGAGGGATTTTTAGATGAATATTTTAGTTTTGGGTAATGGCGGTCGTGAACATGCATTGGCATGGAAAATCGCACAAGATGACAAAGTTGCAAAAGTCTTTGTTGCTCCGGGCAACGCAGGTACAGCCACTGAAAATAAATGTGAAAACGTAAATTTAAGCATTTTAGACAATGCTGCGATTATCGATTTCGCAAAAAACAATGCAGTTGAGCTTGTCATTGTCGGCCCAGAAGCTCCATTGGTAAACGGTGTCGTTGATGCTTGCCGTGAGGCGGGTGTAAAAATTTGGGGTCCAACTCAATTTGCTGCGCAGCTTGAAGGCTCTAAAGCTTTCGCGAAACATTTCTTAAAACGCCACAACATTCCAACTGCGTTCTACGATGTATTTACAGAAGTAGATGCTGCGAAAGCGTTTGTTGAAAAAAATGGTGCGCCGATCGTAATCAAGGCCGACGGGCTTGCTGCAGGTAAAGGCGTGATCGTTGCCATGACTAATCAAGAAGCATTTGATGCGATCGATGACATGCTTGCAGGCAACAAATTTGGTGATGCAGGTTCTCGCGTTGTAATTGAAGAATTCCTTGCAGGCGAAGAAGCATCTTTCATTTGTATGATTGATGGCGACAACATTTTGCCAATGGCGACTTCACAAGATCACAAACGTATCTTTGAAGGCGACCAAGGTCCAAACACGGGTGGTATGGGTGCTTACTCGCCTGCGCCTGTTGTGACTGCGGATGTATTTGAAAAAACCATGAATGAAGTGATGCGTCCTACCGTTGAAGGTATGAAAAAAGACGGACACGTTTATACTGGTTTCTTATATGCAGGCTTGATGATTGATGAACAAGGTCAACCGAAAGTGATCGAGTTCAACTGCCGTTTTGGCGACCCTGAAACTCAACCAATCATGATGCGTTTAAAATCATCTTTAGTGGATTTGGTTCAAGCAGGCTTAGACGGTAATTTACCGAAAGAAACTGAATGGGATGAGCGCAAGACTGTCGGTATCGTACTGGCATCGAAAGGCTACCCAGAAACATCAAGCAATGGTGATGTGATTTCTGGTTTAGACACTGAAATGACTGATGCAAAAGTTTTCCATGCCGGTACGAAAGCCAATGAAAATGGCGAGATTGTGACTGCGGGTGGTCGTGTACTTTGCGTAACCGCGCTAGGCAATACCATTGGCGAAGCACAAGCCAAAGCTTTGGAGCTTTGTGAAAAAGTGACATTCGACGGCGTTCAATATCGTAAAGATATCGGTTACCGTGCCATTGCACGTGAAAATGCTTAATCTTAATTTTGATTAAGAAAAACCCCGCTTGGTGCGGGGTTTTTCTTACTTTGCAATAAGGTAATTATTAGCAATCTCTTCAAATTTTTCTTTGTGCTTTAGATGCTCATGATAGTAGTCATACAAATATGGGAATTTATCGTTATAAGTTTGAACATCTACTTCAATTTTTTATATCTAAAGCATAGGTGATTTCCTCATGCAACTTATTCAAAGCTTTATATAACTCATTAAACTCGGCGTTACCTAAGCCCCTCAATGCAACCTTTTGAAATTACCTAAATTTTTGACAAAAACTGTATGCTCATCCCTAATAAATTTATGCAAATCTAATAGCAAGACTCCGACACCGACCCATTTATCCAAATGTGCACAGACGATGAAGTTATGTGCTATTTCCCAAAGAAGCTGAATCGAGATAACACCCTGATGTCTAGAACAGCGCAACGCTACTTTGATTCCATCAATAAATCATATATATCCATTTTTATGATTTAGATTGGATAAAATCTTATAAAGCTCACTATTTAAACACCCCCCTAAAAACCACATCCCTACTATAAATAAAATATTGTTTTTATTAATATTTTTATAAAACAACTTGGTTTTTTATTCAATTAAAGAGCTAAACAAGGCTTTGCTATCCAGTATATCGAATATAGATTTATTGCTATGATATCGACAATCCCAGAATGCTCAAACTACTTCATGTGCTTATAAACTATCTATTTTTTCTCTCCAAAATAGATCATTTACAATCAGGTTTGTGGCATTTCTGACTTGATCGCGTTCACCAGAACGATTGCTGTAGGCTTGGATCTTTTAGTTTAAGGCCAGTACCAACAACGATCAGGACACATACTTAGATCGTATAAAAATCTTATTTAACACGATTTAAAAATGCTTATACTCTAGGCAAGATTAAAATTAGGAAAATTTCATGAAAAAATTACTTGGCGTTTTATTGAGTGCCTCTGTATTAACTTTGACTGGGTGTGGCAAACAAGAAGCGCCTGCCAATGATGCAGCACAAGCCAAAGATGCGAATGGCCTTCAAACCGTAACCATGGCATCGACAGGTTCAGATGCAGATGTATGGCGCTATATCGCCACATTACCTGAAACCAAAGCAGCCGGCATTAAACTTGATGTGAAAAATTTCACTGACTATGTGTCAATGAACACAGCCGTTGCCAATAAAGAAATCGATGTCAATGCATTCCAGTCATATGCCTATATGGTTGCGTATAACGATGCCAATACAGCAAAAATTGCACCATTGTCTACCACCTATTTAGAACCAATGGGAATTTACTCAAGCAAAGTAAAATCTTTGAATGAGTTTAAAACAGGTGCAACCATTGCCATTCCAAACGACGGTGCAAATGAATCACGCGCGTTATTACTTTTACAATCGGCAGGTCTGGTCAAATTAAAAGCTGGCTTTGACAATGTAAAAGGCACAACAGCTGATGTGGCTGAAAATGCAAAACAAATCGTGATTAAGCCTATTCAAATGGCAACTGCAGTACGTGTAAAAGATGAAGTTGATGCAATTGTGCTAGGCAATACGCTGGCAATGGAAGGCGGTTTAAACGTATTAAAAGATGCGGTTTACTATGAGCCAATTGATCAAAGCACAAAAATGAATGTAAACGTATTAGCGGTTGCAGCAGATCGTCAAACGGATCCTGTACTGCAAAAAGTAGGTGCCTTGTATCATACGCCAGCAGTTCAAGCGTATGTCGATGAAAATTTTGGTGGCACTAAAGTTGCAGTAAACAAGCCGGTGACGTATTTAACTGAATCAAAATAGTACTATAATAGTCTTTTAGAACAGGCAAGGACGATTTCTTGCCTGTTTTTTTATCCGTGATGCAGTTTTTGACACTATGATTGAATTTAAAGATATTTCAAAACAGTATGAGCTTAAGGGTCAAACCTTGCATGCCTTGAATCAGATTAATCTATCGATTCCAACCGGCAGTATTTTTGGCATCATCGGTTATAGTGGTGCCGGTAAAAGTACCCTCATCCGTCTGATTAATTTACTTGAGCGTCCAAGCTCAGGTCAGATTATCATTAATGGAACAGATTTTACCGCACTCGATGCCAAAACATTGCGTCAAGAACGTGCCAATATCGGCATGATTTTCCAGCATTTTAATTTAATGCAAACCAAAACCGTGGCGGCCAATATCGAAATGCCTATGAAGCTTCTGGGCTGGAGCAAGGCTGAACGGGAAAAACGCCTCGAAGAATTATTAGATTTTATTGACCTGAAACATAAACGGCAGGCTTTTCCGGATGAATTGTCTGGTGGTCAAAAACAGCGCGTCGGGATTGCCCGTGCCCTTGCCAACCATCCCAAGATTTTACTTTGTGATGAAGCGACTTCGGCACTCGATCCACAAACCACCAAATCAGTTCTGCAATTACTCAAAAAAATCAATCAAGAGCAAGGTATTACCATTGTCATGGTCACTCATGAAATGGATGTAATTGAAACCGTCTGTGATTATGTCGCTGTGATGGAAAAAGGTGATGTGATTGAAACCGGCAGCACGCTACAGATCTTCAGTCAGCCGCAACACCCGACCACCAAAAATTTTATTCAAACCGTGCTTCAGCAACATTTGCCGGTCAATATTCTGAATAATCTGGAAAACCAGAATCATCACAGTATTTATTGTTTAAAATTCCTTGGTAGCTCGGCACAGGAAACGGTGATTCAGGCCGTGATTAAACAGTTTGATATCAGTTTAAATATCCTGTTTGCCAACATGACCGAAATTAATGGTTCGGTGATTGGTCAGATGTTTATTCAGCTCCTGGGTGATTCCGCAGAGATTAGCGCTGCAGTGCAATATCTGAAAGATAACGGCGTACAGGTAGATCAAGCAGGAGTACAGGCATGAGAGATTTAATTGTACAGTGGCTGACGACAATTACTGCGCCGTTCTGGAAAAGCTCGCTGTCGATGGATCAATTTGTGACAGCGCTGCAAGAAACCTTTCATATGGTGTTCTTCGCAATGCTGTTTGGCTGTATCTGGGGTTTTATTCAGGCAATTACTTTAGTGGTGACGCGTCCTAACGGCATCTTGCAAAATCGTGTGATTTATCACGGTCTCAATCCGATTGTCAATGCGCTACGTTCACTACCATTTATTATTCTACTGATTGCCGTTATTCCGCTGACCAAGTTTTTGGTCGGCACTTCAATTGGTACTTGGGCCGCAATTGTACCACTGACTATTTATGTCGGCCCTTATATTGGTCGCTTGGTTGAAACCTCATTACTGGAAGTGAATGAAGGCATTATTGAATCTGCGCAAGCGATGGGTGCAACCCCAATGCAGATTATCTTCAAGTTTGTCTTACCTGAAGCACGTAGTTCACTGATTCTGAACCTGACCACTGCCACCATCAGCTTGATTGGTGCAACAGCAATGGCGGGTGCTGTCGGTGCCGGCGGTATCGGTGATCTGGCCATTTCTTACGGTTATCAGCGTTTCGATACCTCTGTGGTGATCATGACGGTGATTGTGTTATTGATTTTGGTACAGATTGTACAAAGTCTGGGGGACTGGTTGTCCCGACTTCGTTAATCTAGTTTTTATTGTTTTTAATACTTACGAACCCTTTCTCATTATTTCAAAGTAAAGTCCTGCAACTATTTGATACGTGCCATGGCGACAGGAAGTCGCCCGTTGATCTGTGGTACTGGGATGTACCATCAGATCAACAAAGGGGTTTTGTTACTTTTGCCCCGTCAAAAGTAAGGCACAAATATTACAAAGTTAAAATTGAAGTAAAAATAACGAAATTCTATTTTTCAAATAATGTCATGAATAAACTTACTAATATTTAAAATTCTTCTTTTACTTTTGAAAGCACTGCTATGCAAGGTAACAAAAATCTTCTGTTGGCTTGATGGTACTTCCTTGTGCCACAGATCAACTGGCGACATCCATGTCGCTAGTCAGAAATTCAATTTCGGTTAACAATCCCATCTCGTTATAGATATGAACAAAGCCCCAAATCAACATTTAATTAAAATCTAAAAGTTCAGCATTTCCCCTCATTTTCAAACTGAAACAATAAATCCCATGTTAAACTATTTAATGGTTTTAGCAGGGACTCATCTATGCACTTTGTTCATCTTGGTATTCATACAGAATTTTCGATTACTGAATCCATCGTACGGATACCTGACCTGGTCAAAGCTGCCGAAAAAGAACAGATGCCTGCCCTCGCGCTGACGGATCTGTCTAACCTGCATGCCGCAGTCAAGTTCTATGGCAAATGCTTAGGCAAAGGCATCAAGCCGATCCTCGGTTCTGAAATTCGCCTGAATGATGCCGAACATCGTATGACCTTATTGGCGATGACCAATAAAGGCTGGCGTAACCTGACTGAACTGGTGTCTGAAGGCTTTATCAGTGGTCAGCAATTAGACATTCCCTGCGTACAAAAACAATGGATTTTAAACCAGTCCGAGGACATGATTGCCCTGCTCGGCATGCATTCCGATGTCGGCAAGATGCTGATGAGTTCAAATCCGCAAAAAGCGGAACCCTTGCTGGAAGAATGGGTCGAAAAATTCGGCAATCGCGTTTATATCGCCCTGACCCGCACCAACCGTCCGGATGAAGATGACTTTATTCTGGAAGCAGTGAAACTGGCCAAAAAATATAATATCGGTGTAGTGGCACATAACGACGTGCACTTCATGACCCGCAATGATTATGAAGCCCACGAAGCCCGAGTCTGCATTGCCGATGGTTATGTACTGGGGGATAACCGCCGCCCTAAAACCTATTCACCTGAACAATATTTTAAATCTGCAGAGGAAATGGCAGAGCTGTTCTCGGATATTCCCTCTGCGATTGAGAACACTTACCACATTGCCAAACGCTGTAATGTCACATTGCGATTGGGTCAATACTTTCTGCCGGATTATCCGATTCCTGAAGGTCATACCATTGATACTTTCTTTGCACACTTGTCCAAAGAAGGTCTGGAAGAACGTCTGAATTTCCTGTATCCACCTGAACAGCGTGATGAACACTGGCCAGAAGTTCGCAAGCCTTATGATGAGCGAATCGAGTACGAGATTAATATCATTAACTCGATGGGGTTTCCGGGCTACTTTCTGATCGTGATGGACTTTATTCAGTGGTCGAAAAGTAACGGCGTTCCAGTAGGCCCTGGGCGTGGTTCAGGTGCAGGCTCACTGGTGGCTTATAGCTTAAAAATCACCGATCTTGATCCGCTACGTTATGAACTGCTGTTCGAACGTTTCTTGAACCCGGAACGTGTGTCGATGCCCGATTTCGACGTCGATTTCTGTATCGCAGGTCGTGACCGCGTGATTGACTATGTGGCGCGTACTTATGGCCGTGATGCAGTTTCGCAAATTGCCACCTTCGGTACCATGGCGGCCAAAGGTGCGATTCGTGATGTGGCGCGTGTCTTGGGTAAATCTTATGGTCTGGCCGATCGTATCTCGAAAATGATCCCGACCAAGCCTTTAGGCCTGAGTCTGCTGGAATCCTTAGAAGCCGAACCACAGCTTAAAGATATCGTCACCAATCCATCCAACCCAGATAATGATGATGCGGCTGAAATCTGGGAAATGGCGCTAAAACTGGAAGGCATTACCCGAAATACCGGTAAACATGCCGGTGGTGTGGTCATCTCGCCAACCAAAATTACCGATTTCTCTGCCGTTATGTGTGAGGCTGATGGTACTTCACGCGTGGCACAGTTCGATAAAGACGATGTTGAATCTGCTGGTCTGGTCAAGTTTGACTTCTTGGGTCTGCGTAACCTGACCGTAATTGAAGATGCAGTTAAAAATATTAATAAACGCATCAAATCTGACAAGCCTTTAGACATTGCCTATATCCCGCTTGAAGATAAAGACGCGTATCTGGTCTTTGCCAATGCCAACACCACCGCGGTATTCCAGTTTGAATCCGTGGGCATGAAGAAGATGCTGAAAGAGGCACGCCCAAGCAAATTTGAAGAAATTATTGCCTTCGTGTCGCTGTACCGTCCGGGCCCGATGGATCTGATTCCTGACTTTATCCACCGGATGCATGGAGGCGATTTTGAATATCTGCATCCCTTGCTTGAAGGCGTACTAGAACCCACCTACGGGATTATGGTCTATCAGGAACAGGTCATGCAGGCTGCACAGTACTGTGCCGGCTATACCCTCGGTGGCGCGGACTTGTTACGTCGTGCCATGGGTAAGAAAAAACCGGAAGAGATGGTCAAACAGCGCCAGATCTTTATTGAAGGTGCATCGAAAAAAGACATTGATGAAGCCACTGCCAACCATATTTTCGACTATATGGAAAAGTTTGCCGGCTATGGCTTTAACAAATCACATGCTGCGGCCTATGCTTTGGTTGCCTATCAGACTGCATGGCTAAAAGCGCATTATCCGGCGGAATTCCTGTCTGCGGTGTTGACCTCGGAGATGCAGAACACCGACAACGTGGTATTCCTGATTGATGACTGTCGCAAGAATAACCTGGAAGTTTTACCACCTTCCGTGAATATGTCGCTGTATCAGTTCCATGCCACGGATGAACAAACCATTGTCTATGGTCTGGGTGCGATTAAAGGTGTCGGTGAAGCTGCGATGCAATCAGTGATTGACGCGCGTACACAAGAAGGTCCTTTCCGTGACCTGTTTGATTTCTGTCATCGTATTGACCTGAAAAAAATCAATAAACGTACCCTGGAAGCATTGATTCGCTCCGGTGCGCTGGATTGTTTAGGCATTGATCGTGCCGACCTGATGGCACAACTGCCTGAAGCGGTGCAAGCTGCGGAACAGGCGCGCTCCAACCGTGAAACCGGCATCATGGATCTGTTTGGTGAAGTGGAAGAAGTTCAGCGCAAACCCTCTAAACCAGTCAAGCCATGGGCGGATGAAGTTCGCCTGAAAGGTGAGAAAGACACCCTTGGCCTGTACCTCACCGGCCACCCGATTGATGTGTATCGTAATGAACTGAAATCCTTTGTACCATGTCAGATTAATGAACTGACGCCGACACGTCGTGGTGTCACCACCGTGTTTGCAGGACTGGTGGTGGATATTGCCAACTTCCCGAACCGGATGATGATGACTCTGGATGATGGTACGGCGCGTATTGAAATTTCAGCCAATCATGAACGTTTTAACCGCTTTAAAGAGATTATCCAGCTGGATAAAGTTGTGGTGATTGAAGGTGAAATTTATGAGCGTGAAGGCTTTGACCGCCCAATGGGACGTCTCACTAAAGCCTTTAGCCTGAATGAAATTCGCCAGAAGCGTGCCAACAGCATTAAAATCACCTTAACTACTGAGCATTTCAGCAAGAGCTTGAGCCGTGACCTGCAGCAGATTCTGACTCCTTATTGCAATGTCGATATGTCAGCGCATATTCCGGTAATTCTGTATTTAGACTATCCTTATGCTACGACTGAACTTCATCTGGGTCTCAACTGGAAAGTGGCACCACTGGACGAACTATTGGCTAAATTGCGTGATTATTTTGGTAAAGAAGCATTGCATATTGAATATCAGGTCAAGTCCAAAGCCGCCAAAGCTGTTTCTTATGAACAGGCCAAACCGGTCAATGTTCCACCACCACCTGCTGGCATGAGCATGGACGATGCGCTGGAACTGTATCAGGCTGAATCCCAGCCACAATATTCATAAATCCTGATCTTTAAAAAACCTTTAAATTGGAATCCTCATGAGTCAAATTGACAATGCTGCTGTTTCAGCACATCTCTCCCATGTGCGTATTGTCATGGTCAATACCACTTTACCTGCCAACATCGGCAGTGCTTTACGCGCCATGAAAACCATGGGCCTGTCCAAGCTGGTTCTGGTGGCGCCAAAAACCTATCCGCATCCGGATATTGATGCACTGGCCGCAGGCGCAACTGACCTGATCGAGCAGATCGAGATTGTAGAAACGCTCGAAGATGCCATTAAAGACTGTCAGATTGTATTCGGTACCAGCGCACGTAGCCGTACCATTCCCTGGCCGCTGTTAGATGTGCGCCCTGCTGCGACAAAAGCCATGAGCGCCGTGGTACAAGAGCAGCAAGAAGTTGCAATTCTATTTGGCCGTGAAGACCGCGGTCTGACCAATGAAGAACTGGCAATGGCCAACTATCACCTGACCATTCCAGTCAATACCGATTACGGCGTACTGAATGTGGCTCAAGCCATTCAGGTGATCTGCTATGAAATGCGCATGGCAGCCATGAGCCAGATTGAACAACCACGTGATGCTAAAGCAACCATGCAAGTCATTGATGGCATTGAAATGGAATGGGATGAGCCTTTGGTGAATCATGCGCAGATGGAACAGTTCTATCCGCATTTGGAAAAAATGCTGGCCGAAATTGAATTTATGGACCCAAAAAATCCAAGATTATTGCCTTTACGCTTGCGTCGTCTCTTTGGACGTATACAATTAGATCGTATGGAATATCATTTACTTCGTGGTATTTTCAGCCGCGTTCAGGCCTTAAATAACGGCACGTGGAAAAAATCTTCACATACATCATCACAGGACGAGGATCAAATCTAATGCTAAAACAGCTCAAAGAAGATATACAAGCTGTCTTTGCGCGCGATCCTGCAGCACGCAATACCTTAGAAGTCTTAACCACTTACCCTGGCATCCATGCGCTGATCATGCATCGCATGGCACATGAGCTATGGAACAAAGACTGTAAGGGAACTGCACGTGCATTGTCTTCATTTAGCCGTTTTGCGACTGGTATTGAAATACATCCGGGCGCCAAGATAGGCCGTCGTTTCTTTATTGATCACGGTATGGGTGTCGTAATTGGGGAAACTGCAGAAATTGGCGATGATGTTACCCTCTATCATGGGGTGACTTTGGGTGGAACGACCTGGAATAAAGGCAAACGCCATCCAACTTTAGAAGATGGCGTGGTGGTTGGCGCTGGTGCCAAGATTTTAGGGCCATTTACTGTCGGTAAAAATGCCAAGGTCGGTTCTAATGCGGTCGTGACTAAAGCAGTTCCTGAAAACACGACGGCTGTGGGTAACCCTGCACGCTTTATTACCAAAAATAAACCGAAGGATGATGCAGAAACCCGTCGTCGTGATTATGCAGAAAGTATCGGCTTCCAGCCCTATGCTGCAACTGAAGACCAGTCTGATCCAATTCTGGAGGGTATGCGCATTCTGCTGGACCGTATTCAGCAAAATGAAAAACGCATGAACAACTTGTGCAACCGTCTTTCTTTGCTGGATCCGACCTTTAATAAACAGCAACAAGATGGTCAGCCTTTAAGCAAAAAAGAATTACAGATTCTGGAAGAAGCGCGCCGTGAATGTGAAGCTCAAACCAGTCAGTCTAAAGCCTGAATAGAGCGTTCAATTCTGTAACATGCATTTACTTGCATGATCGTTAGAGTTTTCATAGACTGACGGTCATGTAATTTTTGTACTAGCTGTTTTAAAAAATAACACGAATGGATGAATATTATGACCTTTAAGCCCTTGGCACTTGCTTGTTTAGCATTCACAATGACTGCATGTTCGACCGTCTCTCAGAAGTCTGCTGAGAAACCTGTGGATCAAGTGGTTTTTGTAGAACCTGAATTAAGTCCGCCATTTTATGCATTAAATCCATTCAATTATAATGAACCACCTCCGTTTGAGGTGCATTTGCAAAAAGCTGCGGCTCAACCCGTGACCAAAATGGTCGTGACTCATCCAAATGATCCATCCAAGCAATTAACCTTGGATGTCAATAAACTGATTATTCCCATTGTAGACAGCAATACACGTTCAATGCGTTATGCGGCTCTGGCAAATACCAATGAAATCGACATCACCGAGATTGATGATTTCCTGCAAATGGTGGAAGGTAAAGCACGTCATTATCCACCACGTTTTAGCGATCGTCAGGAACGTCGTGGCTTTGAAGCCAAACTGCGTGAAGTCACTCAACAGCTGGATACTTTAGCTGCACGTGAAAATGCCTCTTTCGATGTTCTGGTACGTGCATTTAAAGCCAGTGTCATGGCACGTAATCTGGATCTGGGTTCAGTCTATACCACCAAATCCCTGACCTATGCACAACGAATTCTTAAGATCAACCAAGATGATCCTGAAGTGAACTTCTGGTTCGGCTTTGGCCTGTCCGAAGGTGGCGGTCAACGTGAAGCGATCCCTTATCTGGACAAAGCCATGAAAGCTGGCGTTCAGGAAGCCTATCTTGCTGCAGCCAATAATTATATTGCGCTGGAACAGAAAAAAAATGCGGCTCAAACCTTGGCAAACTATAAAGTGAAATACCCGCAAGAAGCTGAAGTGGCAGACCGTCTGATTCAGGAAATTGAGAAACAAGGTCGCTGGAATGTTTGGCAAGTTCTGCAAACCGCAAATCAAGCTCCAGCTGCTGCAACGCCTAAAACGCCATAATCAAAATTTATCTTCTTTCTCTGATTACAAATAGACTGCTACGGCGGTCTATTTTTATGAGAAAAAATTAGTAAAATACAAACCATTATCCAAACTTACAACTTAAATTCAGTGAAAGGTTTTATGCACGAAAAAATAAATAAAAGATTAATACTGTGCACTTTAGTCATCACCAGCGTGCTGAGCGGCTGTCAGGTGGTCAGTGTTAAGGAACAGGCACTTAATGTCACACTCAGCAATGAGCGTGACAGTATTTTGACGCGCGACAAACTGAGCGAAGCCAGTCTAAATGTGTTGTCCATGACGGGGCGTGAAGCCCAGATCTGTATTGACCAGCCCGAAGAATGTGTAAAGGATCTTAAAAAGATTCCCCAGATTTTAGATGAACAATTACTTTCTACAGCAAGTGAGTTGTATCTCGCCAATTCTTTACAGAATGCCAAGTCAGCCGAGTGCAACACCAGTGTTTTGAGCAAGACCCAATCTCAGGAAAAGCAACAGCTGCAAAAACAGAATATCCAGAAATGTCTGGATCAGCAGCTCAGCATGCTGGATAAAAGCATTCGTTATAGTTATGCCTACCTGTTTAAAACCGAGCGTGCCCCGCAAGACCGTATTTTCGACAACCGTCAGGTTCAGATTCGTGATTTTTATAACCTGGCGATTGCTCATCTGATTCAACGCTATGCTGAACGTTATGAAACCAAGCGTTCCGGCCAACGGATTCAGGTGGGTAACAGTGTGTATAGCATTGATCTGGAAAATTTTCCGCAGCTGAAAAACCAGCCCATTGAGCAACTATTATCCACCTACAACATGAACTTCTCTGGGCTTCGTTCAATTACCCGTCGTGACGGTTTTGGTTCAGAGTTTTTAGTGGTTCTACCGGAGCAGCAACCATCCGAAAAAGATAAAAAATATATTACTGACCCACTCAATCACAAATATCCGAATGGTATCAATCCCAATATCCACGCAGCACGATATCTGGCCACCACGATCACCGCTGTACCTAAATCAGCCAATAGTACTGAACAGATTTTATCGACCTCCGAATTTCATCTGAAACTCTATGATCCCTATAAATATGAAAAAATTAAGGTCGCTTCTAAGGAATATGCTCTGGCAGCCAATTTTTCAGCACCTTATGGTTTATGGCTGGCCGAGAACAATCTGGGGCGTCTGGCCTATCTGACCCTGATTGATCGGGATGATAGTCTGAGCATGCCCCACCTGTATATGCTGGAACCTTATAATCCGAACAAGAAGATCCTGGTATTGGTCCATGGTCTGGCCAGCAGCCCCGAAGCCTGGATTCGTATGACCAACGATATTATGGGTGATCCGGTTCTAAGAGAAAACTTTCAGGTCTGGCAGGTGTTTTATTCTACCAACATGCCGATTCTGGAAAGCCGTTTTCAAATCAATGCACTGGTTCAGCAAGGATTTGCCCAGGTCGCGAACAATGCCGCAGCTAAAAAAGATGCAGTACTGGTCGGACATAGTATGGGCGGCGTGATTGCCCGTTTGATGGTCAGCAATGCCGATATCAGCCAAGATGCTTTTAAACTGGTACAAAATACCCGTATTGAACAGTTTAAGGATAAACCGCTGTTTCAAGCACGCCTGCAAATGCAGCCGATTCCAAATTTTAGTCGGGCGATTTTCTTGGCCACACCGCATCGTGGCACAGAATATGCCAATCGCTGGCATACCAAACTGGCGCGTAAAATTATTCGGGTTCCAGGTGCATTTTTAGGTGCCTTTGCTGATACTTTACAAGGCGAAATCGGATTAAAAGAATTTGTCAAAGAACTGGGACATGACCTGATTCAAAATGGCCCGAGTGATTTGAGTGAAAATTCGAAATTCAATGTGCTGACTAAAAACATTCAGCCCTATACCGGCTTCAAATTTCACTCCATCATCGGTAATACCGTAGATACTACAGAACCTCAACTGATGAGTGATGGGATTGTTTCCTACGAAAGTGCTTATTTGCAAGGTGCGGTATCCAGTAAAGTGATCAAGGGTGGCCATTCCATTCAGGAAACCCCTGAGGCTGTACTGGAATTGCGCCGGATTCTCAGATTACACCTGTCTGACCTTGGTCTTTATGATCCCGAATAAACAATTCCCTTAATTTAAATCAACCACTGCATGTTCACATCCAGTGGTTTGTTTTTTAAAATTGGAAATCATGCTGAATAAAAACTCAGACCGACAGATCTGTCGCATGACTTAAACATTCATCTGGAATTTCATTTCTTTCTAAAAATTAAATTTGATAGACTTGTTTCAATCTTGATTTAAAGCACCCTAAGATAAGCGACCTCATTCACTATGCTCCTGAGCAGATCCTCGATAAAATATTTTTATAGATCTGTTTAGATGTGCTTTAATTTTTTGTGCATACGCTGCTTATCAGTATTTGCATTTCTCTCTTGTTGAAAGGATTTATTTTTAATGACCAGTTCGGAAATTATGGCTGATCTTTCTACCTTAACGCCCATGATGCAGCAATACATGTCGGTGAAAGTGCAGCATCCACACTCATTGATGTTTTATCGTATGGGTGATTTTTATGAACTGTTCTTTGAAGATGCACACAAGGCAGCCAAAATTTTAGGCATTACCCTGACCCATCGCGGTAAAGCCAATGGTCAGCCGATCCCGATGGCAGGTGTGCCTTACCATGCAGCCGAAGGCTATCTGGCCCGTCTGGTCAAAAAAGGCGAAACGGTGGTGATCTGTGAGCAGATTGGTGAGGGCGAGAGCACTCGCGGTAAGGCTCCCATGGAGCGCGGCGTGGTAAGGATTATCACCCCGGGCACCCTGACCGATGATGCCATGCTCGGTGCACATCAAAGCTCTAATCTGGTGGCTTTATGTATTCAGCAAAATCAGATCGGGATTGCACTGCTCGATCTCAGTGCCGGCTTATTTAAAGTACAGCAGCAGGATTATGATCTTAACCAGCTCATGATTGAACTGGCGCGCTTAATGCCAAGCGAAATTTTGCTGGATGAAAATACCGCTGATCCGATGCTGACCGAGCAACTCAAGCAGCAACTTGATATTTCCGTGACGAAGCGTCCCAATGTGGACTTTAGCCTGAACAATGCACAAAAAACCTTGTGCGACCAGTTTGCCGTCAGCACACTTTCCGGTTTCGGGATTGATCATTTACCGTTGGCAAAAGCTGCCGCTGCGGCACTGATTCACTATGCCAAAGAAACCCAGAAAACCGCTTTACCACATATTCGTTCGATTCAGCTAGAACAGAGTTCCGACTTTATCGCCCTAGATCCAGTGACACGTCGCAATCTGGAACTGATTGAGCCTTTATTTGAGCATGGTACTTCACTGTTTCAGTTAATTAATGATTGCCAGACGGCTATGGGTGGACGCTTGCTGAGTCGCACCCTGATGCAGCCTTTGCGTGACACTGCCTTGCTGGATGAACGTTTAGATGCCATCCAGGCCCTGCTACAAGGTTTCCATGAAGCACCTGTACGTTTGGTACTTAAGGAAATTAGCGATATTGAACGTGTCCTGAGCCGAATTGCTTTGGGCAGTGCCCGACCGCGGGATCTGGTACAACTACGTCAGGCCTGTGCGCAAATTCCATTTTTACGCCATGCCCTACAGCCGATTGTCAGTCAACAACAGTCTGAGCTATTAATCCAGCTAAATGAAGAACTCGGAGATTTCCATGGCCTGCATCAACGCTTGATGTCTGCCATCGTAGAAAATCCGCCGGTATTGCTGCGTGATGGGAATGTGATTGCCGAAGGCTTTGATAGTGAACTGGATGAATTACGTCAGATTCGTGATCACGCCAGCCAGTTCCTGATTGATCTGGAAATTAAAGAACGTGAAGCCAGCGGAATTCCGGGACTGAAAATTGGTTATAACCGAGTGAGTGGTTATTATATTGAACTCTCACGTGCTCAGGCCGAACAGGCACCCGAGCACTATATCCGCCGTCAGACTCTGAAAAATGCTGAACGCTATATCACACCTGAACTGAAAGCCTTTGAAGATAAGGTTTTATCCAGTGAATCCCGTGCTCTGGCGCGTGAAAAAATGCTGTTTGAAATGCTGCTGGATGAATTACGTCAGGATATCGGCAATTTACAAATGATGAGCAGTGCCATTGCCCAGATTGATCTGGTGGCAAACTTTGCCCATCAGGCACGTTTACGCAACTGGTCACGGCCAAAATTCAGCCCTGAAGTCGGTGTAAGTATCACTGCTGGCCGTCATCCGGTGGTGGAAGCTTTAAGCAAAACTGCTTTTACACCGAACGATACGCGACTGGACTTTTCCCATCGCATGGCGATTATTACCGGACCCAATATGGGCGGTAAATCGACCTTTATGCGCCAGACCGCATTGATCGTCTTGCTGGCGTATTGCGGGGCTTATGTTCCTGCACAAGCTGCGACTTTAGGGCCTATTGACCGGGTTTTCACCCGTATTGGTTCTGCCGATGATTTATCAACTGGCAAATCGACCTTTATGGTGGAAATGACCGAGACTTCGCAAATTCTGCATCATGCCACCAGTCAGTCGCTGGTACTGATGGATGAAGTCGGTCGTGGCACCAGTACCTATGATGGCCTGTCTCTGGCCTGGGCCTGTGTGCTGGATCTGAGCAAACGCATTCAATGCCTGTGTCTATTCGCAACCCATTATTTTGAGCTGACCGAACTCGATAAAGAAAGCGGCATTGATAACTACCATGTCACGGCTAAAGAACTGAATGGCAATCTGATTTTGTTACATAAGGTACAACATGGCCCTGCCAGCCAGAGTCATGGCTTACAGGTGGCGAAACTTGCCGGTATTCCGGCATCAGTCATTAAAGAAGCACAAAACCGCTTAAAGATTCTGGAAAAGCAACAACTGGTCAAACCAAAGAGTCTACAACATGATCTATTTGCACTG
The DNA here is from genome assembly GCF_013418355.1 of Acinetobacter sp. YH12151. Lineage (NCBI taxonomy): Bacteria > Pseudomonadati > Pseudomonadota > Gammaproteobacteria > Moraxellales > Moraxellaceae > Acinetobacter > Acinetobacter sp. YH12151. The sequence continues at coordinate 121,624 of NZ_VPCG01000001.1, forward strand.
CCGGAAATTGTAGAGCCAGTGGAACGTATTATCGAAATTGAGAAAGAATCTCCAGCTCTCGAATTACTTGAGGACATCGATGTAGACAACCTGAGTCCACGCGAAGCCTTAGCACAATTATATGCACTAAAAGATTTACTCAAACAGCCGGGGTAATTCTCTGAGCCATAGACCTCATCCCGTATGGGGTCTAGCACTGATTTATACTTGAATTTAGCCCTATTCCGGCTTTTTTCAAATTTAACAGCCCTATATATAACAAATATCAATAAAAGGAATTGTTAGTTCCCCCTGTTTTTGCCTAAAATACAGTATTCGTAAATAGAACCATATTTTTTAGGTAGCTGTCGCCATGACCTTCGTTGTCACTGAAAATTGTATTAAATGTAAATATCAAGACTGTGTTGAAGTTTGCCCTGTAGACTGTTTCTATGAAGGTCCTAACTTCCTGGTGATTAACCCGGACGAGTGCATCGATTGTGCCTTATGCGAACCTGAATGTCCGGCGAATGCAATTTTCTCTGAAGATGAATTACCAGAAGGCCAAGAAGTATTCATTGAACTGAATGCTGACCTGTCGCAAAAATGGCCAAATATCACACAAATTGGTGACCAGCCAGCAGATCGTGAAGAATGGAATGGTAAAGCTGACAAATTACAATATCTTGAAAAGTAATTAATTTCAGTTAAAAAAGATCAGCACATGCTGATCTTTTTTATACTCAATCCACACATTTTATTGCAATATTCTCCAAATTTCTCCGTATATTTAGTCTAAAATGGCGCTATTTATAAATATCTGATTTCTATAAATGAAGAATTTTGCAAAGGGATTATTGAGTCTGTGTGTAATCCCTCTCGTTTTTGTGGGTTGTACCACGACCACAAAACCACCGGGACAGACCGTGCCCGATGGAAAGCGGATTTATATTCCCCAAGAACGTGTTCAATACGACCGCAAAGTCCAACCCAAAAATGTACCTTATCTGTATACCCACTGGGTCTCTGCGCTGGATAATTTATCACGTGTACGTGAGTACGAAGTGTTTCTGGAACGCAATGGCGTAGGTAATATTATTCCCAGTTTTGAATTAATGCGCACCGCGCGGGACTGGGCCAAATGTGGTCGTTCACAGTACATGATTCCAAGCCGTGAATTATGGGCCAATCAGGTTCCAACCTTGCGTGTATTTAAATATTTAGTAGCCGCCAATGTCCTGACTGATTTTGAAGTCACTTCCGTCTATCGTGACCTGCCTTTAAACCAGTGTGCCGGTGGCGCCAATTCTTCACGCCATCTGTATAATTCTGCCATCGATTTTCGTATTGGCCCAGAATATCCACAAGCGCAAGACTATAGTTATATTGAAAATACCAAGTTCAAACTGTGCCAGTTCTGGGCGCAACATGGTCAAAGTCTGAATATGGGACTCGGCATGTATGCTTCTGGTCAGATCCACATCGATACCCAAGGTTACCGTACCTGGGGGCCAAGTCTGGGGCGAAATTCTTCAATGTGTAATTACTAAGTCATGACAACGGCTATACAAAGTTCATTTAGGACTTTATGTAGCCTAAAAAAACAGCAGCTATAGCACAATAAATTGCGCTATGCCGCGAAAAGTTTAAAATGCACCCATCGCAATTGATGGTGCTAAAACTATGCAACACATGTGGACAGACATTGACAACTACATTGAGTCACATTTAATTCCTGAAGATCCCATCCTGAACCAGACGCTGGAAAATACTGCTGCGCACGGTCTGCCAGACCATCTGGCTGTAGCAGCAAATCAAGGCATGTTGTTGCAGATGCTGATCCAGATGAATCAATGTAAACGTGTACTGGAACTCGGAACATTTGCCGCATACAGCACCATGTGGTTGGCACGTGCTTTGCCCGATGATGGCTATATCCTCACAATTGAAGGACGTGATACCCACGCGGCAATGGGTCAGGAAAATATTGACCGTGCCCAGCTCAAGCAAACTGTTGAACTGAAATGTGGTCGTGCAGCAGATGTACTCAAAGCTCTACCCGCAGAGACCGAGGCTTTTGATTTTATCTTCATTGATGCAGACAAACAGAGTTATCCGGAATATCTGGAACTCAGTTTAAATCTGTCGCATTCAGGTACACTTATTTTTCTGGACAATGTAATCCGTGCAGGCGAGATTATCAATCCGGACAATCACAAGCCAAGTATTGAAGGCATCCGTGCCATGTTTAAAGCGCTGCAAAATCATCCACGTATCTTGTCTTGTACCGCTTTACAGACTGTAGGCAGTAAAGGACATGATGGTTTTGCACTTGCGATTGTCAAATAAAATCAGAAGAACAAAAATTACCCAGCGCCATATTTATTATATATAACATTAACTTAAAAACATTAACCACAGAGTTATCCACAATATATGAGGATAACTCTGATCATTTTTAAATCAAGCTGTAACAATTTACGTTTAAATTTTAATTTTGTTTGCTTTTTAGGCAATCCTCACTTTGCGACCAGTAAAGGCACCTTGGAATTACGGAAAATTGTGGTGGCAATACTACCGAGGAAAAACTGATGGATTTTGCTGTGACTAAATGCGCCCAGAACAATCAGTTGAATACCCATCTCCTGTTGATAGGTCAAAATATTCTCGGCGACATCGCCATAGCGATATTGCGGCACTACATCTAGACCCGCTTGAGTCAGATATTGCAGCGGCTCAGTTAAAATTTCGGCATGATCGCCAATATATAACAGGTGACATTGTAATAAACGCAGCAGATCACTTTCCGCAATCCGTCTCATCATTTTGATACAGGTCGGAGAATATTCATAGGCAAAAATAAATCGTGTTGGCGGTTTAAACTGCTCCCCAACGGTCATCACGGTACAATTGGCGCCACGAATAAAGTTTTCGACATTGGTGCCGATCGGTTTGTTTTTTTCCGCTGAGCGTTCACCGAGCAATCCGATGACGGCGATATCATCAGGCTGCAGAATCTGGAAACTTTGCTCCAGAAAATCGCCCTTTTCCTGAATATGTGTGGTGTGAAGACCATGTTCTGCCAGAATCCGCTCGGAAATGTGTTGCAGCAGGTTATTGCTATAATCCAGTGCGATTTCACTTTGTTTTTGTTCAAGCTCGGCCAGTTCTTTCAGTAACATGGCATTACTTTCAAAGCCAATCACCCCACTGATTTCCCCCAGATGATAACTGGCTGGGTAATAATCCAGAACCTGTAACAAGACCAGTTCACGTCCAGTCTGTTTGGCAATCCATGCAGCCGCGTCTGCCAGCGCGTTTATACATGGTGATGAGTCGATGCAGGCGATGACACGTTTCATGTTTAGCCTCTCTAGTTATGATAAAAATTTCTTAGTTATTTTTAACTTAGCATAAGCATTCAAAAATGTGCAGCGAAATCTGTAAGGCTTGACTTGAAATATGTTAACTTTTATATGATTGACCGATAATTAGAAGAATAATTCAGCCATTAGGCCAAACACTTAAATTCAGATCATTAAAATGCGTTTAAAATCATTTTCTAATTTATACCAGCGAAATTCCCTCTTGCTGTTAGGAAGTCAGCAATACTGTTGCATAAGGAAGAGGTCTTTATAAAATCCGCTCATGCCCTTGCGAAGCACTGCTTCTCATCCGAAAGGAAGAAAGGGCTTTTAATATCTCGTGGATTTAAATATCAATAGAACCATCATTTTTTGATTGATGAAAGAGATCTACTGAGTGTAAAGCTTTATTTGCGGTATAGAATAAAGCTTGCAGGATTCCCAGCAACGATAGCCCGTGCTTCGACATCTTTGGTGACCATACTGTCCATTCCGACAATGGCCTGATCTGCGATTTTAACGCCATCTTTAATACCGACATGTGCGCCGAGCCAGACATCCCGGCCAATTTCGATGCCTTGTGAGCGTACCGCTTGCTGATAAATTGGCTGTTCTAGCTGCATACCGTGATCAAATGCATACAGATGACAATACGCTGCGATACGCACCTGATCATGCAGTTTAATCCCCAGCCGGCCACCATCCAGAATACAGTGATGATTGATCGCCACTTCATTGCCAATGTCCAGTGGGCCATGCAGGGTGCAATCTGCGGCGATAAAGGTATTATCGCCAATGACGATCTTGCGTCCCGGTTCCGCAAAAATATGTGCCAGTGGTGAAATAAAACAGTTTTCACCAATCTCGACGGTTTCCATTTCCATCAGATAAGCCTGATATTCTTTTTGCCAAGCTTCTGCCCAGCCACGGTTTTTCGGCTTTAAGGACCAGTATAGCCAAGGCATATAGTTCAGGCGATGTTTATGCTGCTCACGATATTTCAGTAATGGATCTGCTTCAGTCATCTGTCGCTTCTTCTATGATTTTGAGCTGTTCACGGCCACGAGTCACATCCTGAATTTTTAAAGCAAAAGCTTCAATCTGATGCTTCTGCAACTGTGCCTGAACCTGAACGCCTTCGGCACTATAGTCTTCCTGATAATCGATTTGCTGCTGATTCAGTTCATACTGAAAAATGGCCCATTCATTAAACTGACAGAAAAATTGCACTTTTTTCTTTTCAATCAGTTCAATTTTGTCTGCCAGCAGCAAGCATTGTCCAGCGCAGCCGCCATAGGCACGAACCAAACCTCCGGTGCCGAGTTTAATCCCGCCATACCAGCGATTGACCAGCACCAGTACATTGCTCAGTTCATTACCTTCAATGGTGGCGAGAATCGGGCGCCCCGCAGTGCCTGAAGGTTCACCATCATCATTAAAGCGCACCTGATGGCCAATTTTCCAGGCCCAGCATTGATGCGTGGTACTTGGATCACGATAAACGTCCAGAAAATCTTTGACCTGCTGTTCATTTTCTACAGGGGTCGCAAATGCCTGAAATCGGCTTTTTTTGATGTCTTCCTCAAAACTGACCAGGCTGGCAAGCGTATATGGCATAACTTCAGGCTTTAAAATCGAACCCTGGCAGTATACCTGCTTTACTTCAACAAATAAAAAGCCTCTCCATGGAGAGGCCCGATTTGACTCGATTGTTTGACTCAATGGCCTGAAAAGATTAGCGTTCCCGCAAGGCTTCTTTGGCCTTGTTGAATGGCTTGATCAGATAATCCATGACAGTTTTTGAACCGGTGCGAATGTCTACCGTGGCCACCATACCTGGGGTGATATTAAACTCCTGACCCGCATTATTATTCAGTTTGTCACTCTCCGTGCGAATATAGACCCGGTAATAGAACTGATCCTGCTTGACTTCATCACGGATGGTGTCTGGTGAAATCATCGCAACTTTACCATTCAACCCACCATAGATTGAATAATCATATGCTGTAATTTTAACCAGTGCCTCCTGATCTGGACGAATAAAGGCAATATCACGTGGTGAAATCCGCGCTTCAACCAGTAGTTTTTCGTCGAGTGGCACGATGGTCATCAACTTGCCATTTTGTGGAATCACGCCGCCCAAGGTCATCACATCAATTTCTTTTACGATACCGCGTACCGGTGATTTAAAAATAGTCCGGCTCAAGGTATCTGACTTGCCGCGTACCACCTGCTGCTGAGTTTCCACATCGGTATTGGCTTTGGACAGCTCTTCCCGCGCACTCACATAATATTGATTACGAATATCATTCATTTGATTACGCAGGTCGTTGGCTTCACGTTTTAAGCGCAGCACTTCAACCTCACTGGCTGCCCCTTTAGCCACCAGTGGTGCTGTCATTTCCAGCTCTTGCTGTACCAGTACCAAGGCCTGTTCTAGACCGGCCACGGATTCCTCCAGATTGGCACGACGTGACTGATACAGTGCCGTTTCTTCTTTCACCAGTTTTGGGTATTTCAAGACTTCTTCGGGAAATACCAATGGCGTACCGCTCACTTCCGCGCGTAAGCGAGCTGAGGTCGCACGTGATGAAATCAGTAAGGATTCAGATTCACCGACATTGGATTCAAAACGGGTCGGGTCAAGCTGAGCCAACACTTGGCCGCGCTCTACAATTTCACCTTCTCTAACATTGAGTGTGGTCAAAATACCGCCTTCTAAAGACTGAACCACCTGCTCTTTAGAAGATGGAATCACTTTACCCGTACCGGTAGAGACTTCTTCCAAGCTAAATAACCAGGCCCAGATCAGCAATACCAATAAACCAATGCCGACAATCCAGATAATGACACTCGATTTAGGTAAAGGTGGTTCCTGAAAGCTGACTTTGCTTGAACGTTTTAGTTCTTTGAGTTCACTCATGCACTTGCTCCAATAACCCGCTTATTACCACCCTGTGACTGATTCAGGATCTGATCTCGTGGACCATCCATGACAATTTTTCCATCATTCACCACAATAATACGATCCACCAGCTCCAGTACCGCACGGCGATGCGTCGCAACCACCATGGTACGATGGCTCAAATAACTTTTAAGATGATCAATCAACTGCTTTTCTGACACATCATCAATCGCAGCAGTAGGTTCATCTAGCAGTAGAATTTTCGGTTGACGGATCAATAACCGTGTTAACAACAGCGCCTGACGCTGACCGCCAGAAAAACCAACACCACCTTCCAGAATGATATGATCCAGACCTTCTTTTTTCTCCTGCACAAAAGCGAATGCACCCGTGATTTGCAGCGCTTCCAGAATTTGCTGATCGGTGGCCAAGGGCGCACCCAAGCTGAGATTTTCACGAATCGAACCATAAAATAGCTGCGAATTCTGGTTCAGCAAGCCCATATCACGACGTACATCTGAAGGATCGATCAGGGTCAGGTCAATACCATCCAGCTTGACCTTGCCCTGTAATGGCGTCTGCATCCCGGACAAGAGCTGCAACAAGGTCGATTTACCGGCACCATTACGCCCCAGAATCGCAATTTTTTCACCGGGTTTGATTTCCAGTTTTGGAATCATCAGGCTTGGTTTTGGATCATCTTCGCCGTACTTGAATACCACACCACTGAGTTCATAATGACCATCCAGAGCTGGGCGATGAATCAGATGAGAATAATCCGGCTGATCGACCGATTTTTTCATCAACTCATCCAGACCGGCTTTGGCCACTTTGGCCTGTTGCAGACGACCCAACACGCCAGTAATTTGTGAAATGGGTGCCAGCATTCGTGAAGACAGAATCGAACAGGCCACCAATGCACCTGTGGTCATCTCGCCGTCCATCACCGCAAAAACACCGACCAATACCACAATGGCAAAGGTCAAGCCTTGGATTTTTTGCGTCCAGGCCGTCATCAAACCCACAATCTTACGTTGCTGCATGCTGACATCGGCTGAAACTTCATTCATATGGTTCCACTGATTCTGGAAGCGTGTTTCAGCTCTGAGCAGCTTGATGTCTTCAATCCCTTGCACGGCTTCTACCAGCAAAGCATTGCGGATGGCAGATTCACGCATGCCCAGCTGAGCCAGTTCTGCCAGTTTTTTCTGCGCCAGAATGCCAGGCAGGATCATCAGTGGCACCACCAGCAGCATCACCCAGAACAGGTTGCCGCCAATCACCCAGAAAATCCCTAAGAACAGGAAGAAAAATGGCAGGTCGGCAATCGCAGTCACTGTGGTTGAAGTGACCAGTTCGCGTACCCCTTCCAGTTCCCGAATCTGCGAGATAAAGGTACCAGTCGATTTGGAACGTTCACTATTTTTGATGCGCAAAGAATGGCCAAATACCCGATCCGAAATTTTCAGATCAGCACGTTTACCAATAATGTCTGATAGATAGATTCGGGAGACGCGTAAAACAAACTCGAAAATTGCCGCAATCAGCACACCGCCAGCCAAAACCCATAAGGTAGGAATCGATTGTGATGGAATCACGCGGTCATACACGTTCATCGAGAAAACAATCGTGGCCAGTGCCAGAATATTCGCGATTAAAGAGGCGAACATGACATCGATATAACGTTTCCAGTCATTCAAGACAATTGACCAGAACCAGTTTTTCTCGAACGGCTTGATATATTCATCCACCCGCGCATCCGGCACAGAAGATTCGGGACGCAGAACATACAGATGCTTTACGCCCGTCTCTAACTGTTCAACCGTGAAACTTTGAGACAAGCCTTCATCGCCACTGAGCTGTATACTAACGTTAGCTTGGGTGTCGATGCGTTCAATCACACCCACATCCCCACTCTCAAACTCCACCAGCAAAGGCAAACGCCACGGATTCAGCAAGCTGCTGTCAAATTTATTTTTACGGACATTTAAACCAATCTGCCGGCTGACAATTTTGAGCATCTCGTCGATGTCATGATGCTGGTTCCAGTCCAGTTGCAGACGAATCCGCTCCTCAGAAGGTTCAATCCGGTAATGTCTGGCAATATTCAAAACCGCTTTAAGCCACGGTTGATAATTTATTGTAGTACTCATGGCTGAACTTCAAACCCCTGAATAGAAATACGGTTAAGCGCGTAAATATCCCGTGTACGGCCGGTAACCTGAATGTACTGTACGATCGCCGAATAAATGTCATAGTGCGCCAATTCAATTTCCTGCGCGGCAGTATGAATGGCTTGCTCGGCGTTCAGCAAATCCACTACAGTTCGGGTACCCAATTTATATTGTTCTTGATACAGCTCTTTGGTGCGTACCGTGGTTGCTCGACGTTGGGATAAACTTCCCATTTGTTTTTGTTTATTTTCAATTTGCTCGCGGATCAAGCGCACCTGATCCAGCACATCCAGATAGACCGTATTAACCTGTGCGCGTGCAGCTTCTTCAGCATAGCTTACGGCACGGGTCTGTGAACGTGTTGCACCACCCCGATACAAATTACTGCTCACTTCAGTCATGACTGAATTACAGAAGCCATCATCTTCATTATTATTTGGATTCCGCCCATTCATCGCCCGACTTAGACTGCCTTTGAGACTGATGGTCGGATAAGGAATCCCATTCAACAGTGGATACATCAAATCCTAGCAAGGTACACAAGCGTTGTGGATATTGTCTTAATTGAGTCCGCTGTACAGTCAGATTCGATTGCGCTGCTTCCAGATTGGACTGCGCCTGAATCGGGTCAGCCTGACTGCTGATCCCGGCACGGGCACGTAAATTGGCAATTTCTACAATCCATCCAATACCCTGAATCTGCTGCCAAGCGGGCCTCTTCTACACTGACATTGGTTTTAATTTTGCCAAAGTCATACAGCATCTGGGTGGCATTCAAAGAAACCATTTGTCGTCTACGTTCACCGGAAGTGAGGTCACCCGTTCCGATCCTACCGGATAACTACGGATAATAACCCGATCTCACTATATCAATATTCGCGGCCTGTGCAGACAGGGTAGAAATACTCTGGCTAATTTCAGGACGTCGCTGAACTGCGGTATGGATCGCTTCCACCACATTCATCTTTTGTGGAATAGGAGCCACGATAGGGCCGGTAGCAGACTGTCCCTGTTGTGGCCGGGTAATCTGTGGCAGTTCAGCTACCTGAGAAGTGTCTAATGAGTAGCGACTGAGTGACGTAATATCAACTGAATGCGCTGACCGTGTTGGCTCTGGTGCAATCAGTTTACTTAAACCGTTTTTAATATTTGCAAAATGGTTTTGCGAAGTTTCTGCATGTGCCAAGGAAATAGATAAAGGCAAAAGAAGACTCATGAAGATCCCCCTTTTTTTATCGGTTTTCCCCCTGAACATTTTTTATGTGCTGTACCCTAAATCGCATAATAATTAATGTTTCGTGTTTTAGCCTAACAATATATCAAATCATTGTAAAAGATACTTTTTTAACGTTGATTTGATGAAAAAAAACCCTCATCCGACAATTGGTGCCGTGATGTGGGTATCTTACAGACATAAAAGCTGTTTATACGGTAAAATCATCACCTAAATAAACTTTTCTTACTGTTTCATTGGCCAGAATTTCAGCTGGCGTACCTTCAGCAAGCAATGCCCCCTCACTCACAATATAAGCATGTTCACAAATCGCCAGCGTTTCACGCACATTATGATCGGTAATCAATACCCCAATCCCACGATCTTTCAAAGTGGTGATGATATCTTTAATATCACCAACCGAGATCGGGTCGACACCAGCAAAAGGTTCATCGAGTAACATAAATTTTGGATCTGCCGCCAATGCACGAGCAATCTCGGCACGGCGTCGCTCACCACCGGAAACACTCATTCCTAAAGAATCTTTGATATGAGTGATTTTAAAGTCGGCCAAAAGTTCCGCCAGACGTTGCTGACGCTGAGCCTTGGTCAAATCCTTGCGGGTTTCCAGAATCGCCATAATATTTTGTGAAATTGTCAGCTTGCGGAAAATCGATGCTTCTTGCGGCAAATAGCCAATTCCCTTGCGTGCCCGTTCATGCATGGCCAGATCAGAAAGATCCAGATCATCCAGATAGATTTCACCTTTATCCATACGTACCAGACCGACGACCATATAGAAGCTGGTGGTTTTACCTGCACCATTAGGTCCGAGCAATCCGACAATCTGGCCACTTTCCATACTAAAAGACACATCTTTCACCACCCAGCGCTTATTATAATTTTTCGCCAGATGTTTGATGGTCAAGGTTTGAACTTGCTGCGATTGTTCCATTAATCACGTGCTCCTGGAAAGGATTGTGAAGCTGATGGTGGAATCACAATTTTTACGCGACCTTCAGCTGAACCGGTTTTATTCGGTGTACCAATCGCTTCAACATCACCTTTATTCATACTATATTTTAAAGTCGCACCACGAATACTGGCCCCATCCTGCTGCAATAAGGCATTACCAGACAGGGTAATAATTCCGGTTTCAGCATTGTAGACAATTTTCTGAGCCTGACCTTTGGTCAGACCTTTGGAGGCATCTACTTTTTGCTGGAACTGTGTCGGGCTACCGGTAGCCGTGATCAGGCTAATCTGGCGCTTATTGTTCAGATTGGCCACAATTGAATTGGCTTGTAGCTTCATGGTGCCCTGTTCAATGATGACATTGCCAGAATAGGTCGTCACCCCAGTACGCTCATTAAAAGTCGCGCGATCCGCCAGTAAAGTGATCGGCTGGTTACGGTCAGATGGCAAGGCAAAGGCCGCGATTGAAGCAAGTCCAATCACAGTCGCCAGCGCAGTGCGCTTCAGGAAAGTGTGCATCATTTTGACTTTAGGAATTTGGTTCATACTTTCCTCGAATATTAAAGAATTCGTATTGACCATCATTAAGATTGGCTTTAAGACCCTGGCTGATAAATTCAGCCTGTGGAGACTCCACGATCACCGTTTTATCAGTTTCAATTTCACGTGTTTTCGGAAAAGCGGTCAGTTCTTCAGTACGAAACTGCATTTTCCCATTTTGCATGATTTTGGTGGCAAGCACTTCTTGAGAGAGTACAACTTTTGTATTGTCATCATAGCCATGCGCCATTTTGGCAGAGAAAGTCGCATCGACTTGAGCATTGTCATAGGTCGAAGCTTGCAGATTTTCCAGCTTGGAGGTCTGTTGCTGCAAGTTCTGCTCAAGTCGATCCACTTGGGCGCGAACCGATAACATGCCTGATTCATCTGTCTGGGTTAAGTTAATATCTTGAGCGGAATAGGTCATGCTGCGCGCGGAGTCCGTCTGCAGCTTATTGCCCTTGCCACTGTAATAATAATAACCACCACTTATTGCGGCAATCATCACAGCCGTAATATATAAAACTTTAGTATCCATAAGCGGTGTACTTAATCCAAAAGATATGACTTATTAATAAGGCGCACGAGTATATTTTTCAAGTAACTCTTGGTATACGCCTTTGGACATCAGCAGCATATCGCAGATTTCACGTACTGCACCACGGCCACCCAGCGCCTGAGTCACCAGATCTGCACGGCGACGAACTTCGACATGACCATTCGGTACGGTCACTTTCATGCCAGCAATGGCAAAAGCAGATAAGTCAGGCCAGTCATCGCCCATATATAAGCAATCTTCAGGGTCGATATTGAGCTGTGCACATGCTTCACGTAGTGCTGTGCCTTTATCTTCACGGCCCTGATAGACCAGATCCACACCCAGGTCAGACATCCGTTTTTCGACAATATTACTTTTACGGCCAGTGATAATAATCACCTTGATTCCAGCCTGCTGAACCAGTTTCATACCCAGACCATCGCGGATATCGAATGATTTGATTTCATCACCAGTATTGGTCAGCGTTACAAAGCCGTCACTTAAAATACCATCTACATCAAGCACTAATGCTGCAATATGACGTGCCTGCTCTAATAATACATAAGATGCCATTTATTAATTTACCCCAGCCTGAATCAGGTCATGCATACTAATCACACCAATCACTTTATTGGCCTCATCAACCACTACAAACTGGTTAATTTTACGTTCATTCATACGTTCCAGCGCCACGACTGCACGTGCTTCCTGAGAAATCGTAAGCGGATTCTTGGTCATCACGTCCTGAATTGCCAGATTGACATCAAAACCTTGCTGTTTATCAATTAAACGACGCAAGTCACCATCGGTAAAAATTCCCAGCAAGACATCATTTGCATCTACGACCGTGGTCAATCCCAGACGTTTGTTGGAAATTTCATACAATACTTTGTTCATGGCGGTATCTGGTGAAACTTTAGGTAAATCATCACCCGTACGCATCAGATGTTTTACATGTAATAACAGGCGCTTACCCAAAGCTCCGGCGGGATGCGAGCGGGCGAAATCATCTGAAGTAAAACCACGCGCATCCAGTAACGCCACCGCCAAAGCATCGCCTAAGGCCAAGGTGGCAGTCGTTGATGAGGTGGGTGCCAACCCGAGCGGACAGGCTTCCTGAATATTACCCAGGGTCAAAGCCACATCGGCATTTTGTGGCATTGGGCCACGCTCATCGCCGCTAATGGTAATTAAAGGAATTTCAAGATGTTTGATGAGTGGCATCAGCATCATGATCTCATCACTCTTGCCTGAGTTTGAAATCGCAATCAGCACATCACCCGCGACCAGCATGCCCAAGTCGCCATGACCGGCTTCACCCGGATGCATAAAGAATGAGGGTGTTCCGGTCGAAGCAAAGGTCGCCGCCATTTTACGGCCAATATGACCTGATTTGCCCATTCCGGTAATTACCAGACGGCCAGTACACTGTAGAATAACTTCACAGGCCCGGCTAAAACGGCCATCAATCTGTGTGGCTAAAATCTGTAATGCATTTTCTTCGATGCGCAGTGTTTCAAGTGCGACTTTCTGAAAATCGAGTTGATTCGCTGTTTTTTGTGAATTCAAAGCCTGTTTACCTACGTTAAGGACAGAGAAAAACTCTCATTTGATGGGCACAATTTTCGCAATTTTAGCATAGCTATGCAATTGCAAGCTTTCTAAATGTAGAAGATTCGACAGATTTTTAATATATCTTGATTGTATGTGACTTACGCAGTCTGGTATCTCCATCTCTACATTTACTCCATTTTTGACGCTGTAAAATATGCTTGTTTTTTATTTTCTATCGACACACGCCTACTCTCTCCTCAATAAGCTGGATTCGAATAAGATCATACTCATCCCAATATCACCTAATCTCCCTGGCAAACACTAGTTCTGTAAAGCTGAGCTCAATATTCTGACTTCCGTCCAAGAATCACCTTTTTATCAATCAGTATCTCTGCCTAACTATGCTAAATATCTGAGGCTTTTTACGCTTTTGTCTTTATGAATAATTATGCTTAGGTTAAGATGATTCATCCTTTTATTTGAAGTCTTTTGAACAGCTATGCAACCATTTGTTCTATATAACTCAGAGCAACGCAAAAAAGTAGAATTCGTACCTCGTGTTGAAGGTCAAATTGATTTGTATGTCTGTGGTATGACCGTCTATGACTACTGTCATATTGGACACGCACGTACAGTGGTTGCATTTGACTATATTATCCGTTTCCTGCGCAGCCAAGGCTGGAAAGTCAAATACGTGCGCAATATTACCGATATTGATGACAAAATTATTAAACGTGCCAATGAAAATGGCGAAAATATCTCGGAGTTGACCGGCCGCTTTATTGATGCGATGAATGAAGACTTTGCCAAACTAGGCTGTCTCCCGCCTGATGCTGCGCCTAAAGCCACAGACTATATTGACCAAATGCAAGATATGATTGGCAATCTGGTCGACAAAGGCACGGCATATCCATCTAATAATGGCGATGTCTATTTTGAAGTCGAGAAATTTGCCAAATATGGCCGTCTTTCTGGTCGCAAGTTAGAAGATATGCAAGCTGGAGCTTCTGAACGTGTTGATGTCGAAGTTCAAAAGAAACATCCATTTGACTTTGTCCTCTGGAAACACGCCAAAGAAAATGAACCTGCATGGCCTTCACCTTGGGGTAATGGCCGCCCGGGTTGGCATATTGAATGTTCAGCGATGTCGACCTGCTGCCTGGGCAATCATTTCGACATTCATGGCGGCGGTGCCGATTTGACCTTCCCGCATCATGAAAATGAGATTGCACAATCTGAAGCAGCAACCGGTGAACAATATGTGAATTACTGGATGCATGCCGGATTCATTAATGTCGATGGCGAGAAAATGTCGAAGTCTTTAGGCAATTTCTTCACCATTCGCGACGTGATCGAAAAGTTCCATCCGGAAGTGGTGCGTTACTTTATTGTGTCTTCACACTATCGCAGCCCGGTGAACTATTCGGATGTTGCCTTAAAAGAAGCGAAAAATACTTTGTCTCGTTTCTACCATTCATTTAAAACCTATCAGGCGGTTTATGGCGACCATCTGGTGGAAACCTTGGATGATGCTTTGGTTGAACGTTTTAATGCCGCCATGCGTGATGATTTCAATACACCTGAAGCGATTGCAGTGCTATTTGAAATTAACAAAGAACTGAATCGTGCCGTGAAAGAAGAAAATGCGGAACAGGCAGCAATCTACTACGCAACTTTACGCCATTTGACCAATATTCTCGGTCTGGTACAACAAGATGCAGATGAGTTTCTCAAATCTGATATTGGTCAGGAAGCCCTAGGGTTATCACCTGAACAAATTGAAGGTTTAATTCAACAGCGTCAAGATGCCAAAAAAGCCAAAGAATTTTCGCGTGCGGATGAAATTCGCCAATCTTTACTTGATCAAGGTGTTGTTCTTGAAGATACCCGTCAAGGTACGGTTTGGCGCCGTGCTGATTAATTAATCAAACAGATTTATAGAGAGTTGACACTGCTGTGGAATTCTCTATAATTCATCTCATTGCGGGAATAGCTCAGTTGGTAGAGCATAACCTTGCCAAGGTTGGGGTCGGGAGTTCGAGTCTCCTTTCCCGCTCCAGAATACGAAGAACCCTTATCGAAAGATAAGGGTTTTTTTATTGTGTTTAAAAAATTTCATTGATAAAAAGCATATCTCAAATCACTTATTCATCCTCTTTCACCCTGACATTTTTTGGGTTATTCACAACAAAGTGCTATTGTAAATAAACTTCAAAACTTTCAATTCCTTTAATTACGATATCGTTTCATGACTTATAAATTGAATGCCCGTCATCTGGTTTTAGACTTGTTATATGCGTCTCAAAATTCCACCGCCAGCATTAAACAGATGCTATGTGCAGCAGATCTATTAAGCATTTCTCACAATAGTCTCCGGGTTGCTGTAGCCCGATTGAATCAGGAAAATATCATTCAAGCTGTAGAGCGCGGGGTGTATCAATTGCTAGAAAAAAAATTTGATACTTCTTTTATCAGTTTAAACAAGCATCCCAATATGCAAATGGCGACCGCGTGGAATGGAAAATATGTACTGGTTTATACCGGTGCTTTGGGACGTGTAGATCGCACTGCATTATCCAAACGGGAAAAAGCACTAGGTTATTATGGCTTTCAGGAAATGGAGCAGAATGTTTTTATTCGTCCAGACAACTTAATACTGAGCTTAACCGAATTAAAAACGGCTGCAATCCAGTTTGGATTAGATCCAGATGCACGTTTTTTTCAAGTCAGTGAGATAGATCAGGAAATAGATGTCAGTGCACTTTGGGATGTTCAAGCCTTACATCAAACTTATCTGGAGGTGAATCAAGACATTCATCAATGGTTTGATTACTCTCAAAGCTTGCCTTTACCTGATGCAGCAAAAACTGCCTTCTATCTCGGTAAATCTGCCTTATTTAGTTTACGTGCCGATCCCCTACTTCCTACAGAATGGATAGATGCCGAAGCTCGGCAACAATTTGAGCTGGCGGTTCGTAAAATAGAAAAACAGGGGCAATTTTTATGGCAACAATATTTTAACAATCAGGGTGTATAATTTATTTCATATTTATTCACAAAAATAAATTGACTGTAATATTTAGGACAAATATATTGAATAGAGCAATAAGAACTAAATATAGGCAGAAGAATGAACAGCAAGGTCAGTGTCACAGAACTTTTTAGTCGTGATGAAATTAAAGAACTCACCACGACCTCAGACTTGCACGGTGCCTGGGCAGTAGGTTCGACATGGACTGTAATTGTCATGACCTTTGGCACGGTAGCCTATAGTTGGGAGTATTTACCTACGTGGGGAAAAGTACTGATGTGTGCGCTGGCACTGGCCATTCTTGCTGGACGCCAGCTTGCACTGGCCATCTTGATGCATGATGCTTCGCACCATAGTCTTTTTAAAACCAAATGGTTGAACACTCATTTTACTGACTGGCTCTGTGCACGCCCGATCTGGAATGATGTCAGCAAGTATCGTCCTTATCATCTGAAACATCATGCTAAAACCTCGCAGTCAGATGATCCTGACTTGGGGTTGGTAAAAAATTTTCCCATTACTCAAAGTTCACTATTCAGGAAATTCTTTCGTGATCTGAATGGGCAATCTGGACTTAAATTTCTGGCAGGTCGGGTATTGATGGATTTGGAGCTTCTGGAATGGAGTGTATCCAACGATCCCAAGCCTATTCCACGTGGTGATCGTAGCAAGGTAGATTTGGCCAAAAATCTGCTGAAAAACAGTTCAGGTATGCTGCTCGCGAATGCCACGATTTTCTCTGTGCTTTGGGCCAGTGGCCATCCTAAGCTGTATTTGCTATGGCCTTTGGCTTATATCACACCATTCCCTTTATTTATCCGTATTCGCGCAATGGCTGAACATGCGGGTCTGGAAACCAGTCATTCTGCCCTTAACAATACCCGAACCACTCGTGCAGGCTGGCTGGCACGTGCTTTTGTTGCACCAATTCATGTGAACTATCATATTGAACATCATTTAATGGCCGCTGTTCCGCATCAAAAGCTGGCGAAAATGCATCAAATGTTAAGAGAGCGTCAGTATGTCGATGCTCCACCAAGTTATTTGGATGTCATCCGTTCACTTCTAAAAAACAATTAAGCCCTGCGATGCTCAGATGATTATATTTCAGTGCTGATGGGTCGAATGCCCTCGTTGTTCCGGTGGACAATTTTCTGCCTCAATCTGTAAAGTCATTTCAGTAATATGATGCTGATGGCTCAACATTTCAAAAGCCTGATGACGCAGTTTCTGATAATCTACATTCGGTGCAACCAGATGTACCGTCAACATGACTTTTTTGGAAGTAATCGCCCAGACTTTAAGCTGATGAATATCTTGTACGCCTTCGAGTGCTAAAAGATCATGACGCAGTTTTTCAATATCAATTTCATCTGGCACTCCTTCTAGCAGAATATTGATACTTTGTTTGAGCAAAATCCAGGTGCGTGGCAAAACCCAAAATCTGATCAATACGGCAATCAGTGTATCTACCCACATCCAGCCAGTAAAATAAATCAGCAGCGCCCCGATCATCACGCCGACTGACCCCAATGCATCACTCAGCACCTCCAGATAAGCCCCTTTGATATTTAGACTTTCCTGACTACTCGACACCAGAATTTTCATCGAAATCAGGTTAATGATGAGTCCTAAGCTCGCCACAACCATCATCCCCAGACTCTGGATTTCTGGAGGATTGCTTAAACGTTGATAGGCTTCAAATAAAATATAAATCGCCACCACAAAGAGCATCAAGGCATTAAATAAGGCAGCCAGAATTTCAAAGCGTTGATAGCCAAACGTGCGTTTGTTATCTGCCGGTTTTTGCCCAATCTTGATGGCCACCAGTGCAATCGCCAGTGCCGCAGCATCAGTAAACATATGTGCGGCATCAGAAAGCAAGGCCAGACTCTGCGTCAAAAAGCCGGCAATAACTTCCACAATTAAAAAAGTCGTGGTTAATGCCAACGCTATTGATAATTTTTTGGCATTTTTTGCAGTCACAGTGACATGACTATGTTCATGATGATGTGAATTCCCCACCGGCCACTACCTCCTTCTTATTCAACGAGGACTGTATCCTCAGCATCTTTTCAAGTTTTGTTCTGATTCATATTACGCTTGAGTTTTATCTATTTAAGTAGATTTTTTTATGAACTGTTTTATCAGTCGGCATTAAATTAAAGTTTTAGCTTTTTCGTGTTCTGCCAGCCAGGCCTGTACCGAAGCCCGCCTAAAATTACGCTCGATATATTCTATTATTTTCACAGGAAGTTTCACCTGATGGCTCAGCAAACGATGCAACATAAAGGCCAGATCAAAGTCTGCAATTGACCAGTGTTCAGCCAACCATATGTCCTCTAGCATATGTTCTGCCACATTTAACAATCGCTGAATTTCTTCAGTGATCGAAGCTGTAAGAGGTGTAGATATTTTTGGTGGATGAAATACCGAATCGGAAGGCATTTGCTGACGGATTTGCATAAAATCGCTTTTGACCAAGGCTTGTATGGCGCGACATTTGGCTCTGGCCTGAATTTCCTTTGGATATAAGGCCGGATAACTTGGAGCTGGAAAGGCATCTTCCAAGTATTCAGTGATTACCCATGATTCAAACAGGCTAAAGTTATCTACTATTAAACACGGAACTTTAGCACTTGGACAAATGGCTTGATAAGTCGCAGATTTCTGTTGCTGCTGATCTAAATCAATCACAATTTCCTGAAAATCTAAACCCTTTTCTTTTAAGGCAACATAAACCGACATGGCATAAGGGCTGATTCTATTTTTATCGACATATAAACGTATATTTTGCATATCCTTGTTCCTGATAGACTTGTTGTTTTTATTCAGTACGGCAGTCTTACTCTACTCTCTTTCCTATACAAAAGAAAAAATGAACTGCTTCATGTAGCGATCACCCGAAAATGTTTAGAAACTTTCTGATAGCGCAGCGATGTTCATTGCTTTCTATTTTGCACAGGATCGGTAGATAAACCTTTTATTTTGCTTTTGATTCACGTTAAATTAAATCATTCTCTTGATATCAAAAAACTATGCTGAACTTAGCCCACCTCTCCGATACCGTGTATGCCATTCAACATCTGGCTTTTGAAGACTTAGGCGCTTGGGAAGATATTTTTTATCAGCTCGGCTTACGTGTGCGTTATTTCGAAGCTGGCATCGATGATCTTACCAAGGCTTTTAAACATCCTGGATTAACAATTATTCTCGGTGGCCCGATTGCAGTCTATGAAACTGAGGATTACCCTTTCTTACAACAAGAAATAGACTTACTTAAAGTTCGACTGGAAAAGAATTTACCGACTTTAGGCATCTGTTTAGGTGCGCAGTTAATTGCTGCTGCATTGAATGCTAAAGTCTACCCCGGAGATGTGAAGGAAATTGGCTGGTCTAAACTCAGTCTTGCTTCTATTGAAAACAATCCACTAAAAGCTCTGGAGGATATTGACGTCCTGCATTGGCATGGTGATACCTTTGACCTACCTGAACAGGTAGAATTACTGGCCAGCTCTGATCTTTATCCAAATCAGGCCTTTCGGGTAGGACAGAATATTCTAGCACTACAATTCCATGCTGAAGTGGCCAGTGAAAGTTTAGAGAAATGGCTGATTGGACATAGCTGTGAATTGAGTCAGGCTAAAATTGATATTCCTGCACTACGCGCTGCCAATCTTCAGTTTGCGCCTGTACTGGAAACTACCTCGCAAACTGTACTAGAGCAATATCTGACGCAATTAAATATCGTATCCTAGGGCGTGTCCTCATTTGAAAAATTGGTTTTAAATACTTAAAATCCTCCTTTAAGCTCTTTTGATTTCTATATTTTTTCAATGGCACGTACTCTTCTCACCGATGATATCTGGCAGCAAATTCAAGATACTATGCGATTACACGGTTGTTACTGTTCAAAGAATAGTAGAAATATCATGGAAGCGATCTTATGGAAACTGCGTACAGGCGCCACATGGCGTGATATTCCCCAAGAATTTTGTCCTTGGCAAACTGCTTACAATCGCTTTAATCGTTGGGCAAGCAAGGGATTGTGGGATAAATTTTTTTTAGATTACGAGGCATCTTGGATCAAGAATGGGTATTCATTGACGGAAGCTACATACGCGTGCATCAACATGCAAGTGGAGCTCGGCATGGTTTCGAAAGAGCAATTGGACAATCACGCGGTGGACGAACAACAAAAATACATCTTGCAACCGACGCGAATGGATTACCGATTGATTTTAAAATCACTGAGGGTGACGTCCACGACAGTCAAGTTGCAAAACAACTGATTGATACGGTAGACGAGGCAACTTATCTCATTGCTGATAAGGGGTATGATGCTGAGCACATTAGAATATATGCCAAGAACAAGAATATGATTCCCATTATTCCATTGAGATCAAACAGTAAGAGATCGAATAAGGAATTTGATAAATATCTATATAAATTAAGACATTTAGTTGAAAATGCTTTTGCGAGATTAAAACATTTCCGTGCTATTGCAACTCGATTTGATAAACTGGCACGCAATTATAAATCTATGATTCGTATAGCCTGTATATTTATTTGGTGCAAAGCCAAATGAGGACACACCCTAGTCTCAGATAAATTCTAGGCTAAACTCTTCCTCTCGACTGTAGAAATATTATGAGCGCATTATTCGGCATTGCCGTGATTCATTTTTTTGCCCTGATTAGTCCAGGACCGGACTTTTTCTTTGTCACACAAAGTGCCATCCGGCAGTCCAGAAAGCATGCTTTATGTGCAGCCCTCGGTATTTCATTGAGCATTCTGGTCTGGTCAATTTGTGCACTTGGCGGCCTGCATTTTTTATTTCAGAAAATGGTCTGGTTACAGCAGATCTTAATGCTATTGGGTGGATTATATCTGCTCTATCTGGGCAGTTTGATGTTGAAGTCAAGCTTTAAGACACCTCTACCTTTAACAAATTCGAAAGCAGAAGCTCTTTCTATCGTTCAGCCGTCGTATCTTAAATTATTGCTGCAAGGTTTTTTCACCAACATGGCCAACCCCAAAGCCCTGATTTACTTTAGCAGTGTATTTGCATTGGCGATTAGCCCTAATGCAAAACTATCAGAACAATCTTCTCTTTTAGCTCTGGTCTTTATCGAAAGTTTGCTCTGGTTTACGGTTGTAGCCATTATTTTTTCAATGCCGAAGATGACGACTTATTATCAAAAATTTGCCAAATGGATTGATGGAGTTACAGGCGGGATCTTTATCAGTTTTGGCTGTCTGCTGATTCTGAATCGTGATTAGATCTAAGTCATTTTATTTGATAAAAAAGCACCTGAATCAGGTGCTTTTTCATACTACCCATACAGAGAATCTTATTTCTTTGTAGGCGCAGGTACAGTGGCTTCAGTGGTAATCTGAACAGTAATTTTATCACCCACACTCGGTACGTTTGCTCCTAAACCAAATGCAGAGCGGTCAAATGAAGTGGTTGCATTGAAACCAATTGCTGGAACTTTCATCATTGGATGTTCAGCCTGTTTGTTTAAAACAGCATCCAATACCACAGGTTTGGTCACGCCTTTAATAGTTAAGTCACCAGTAATTTTGAAGTTCTTTTTGTTCTGCGTTTCTACTTTGGTACTTTTAAAGCTGATGTTTGGATATTTTGCTGCATCAAAGAAATCGGCTTTCTTTAAGTGATCATCTAAAGCTGTCACGTTGGTATTAATACTGGATACTGGAATTGTCACATGCACAGCTGACTTTGCCGGTTGTTCATTGTCCACCACGATTTTGCCCTGAATATCAGAGAAATTACCAGATGGCGTAGAAAAACCGAAATGATCCCAGCTAAATACGGCTGCAGTATGGGTCGGGTCAATTGTATAGGTTACTGGTTTTGCAATAGAAAATGTTGCTACAGATGAAACCGCTAAGCCTAATGCTAATGTTTTGAAATTCATGTTTTTATCTCTCGTTTTGGATGTTATTCAGTGTATAGAATTAAGAAATATTTACAGCTCTAAAGATAAAACGTTTTGTTGCAGCGATGAAACGATAAATTTGTAAGTTATTTTTTAAATTTCTATTATTAATCCATACGGTACTGGATAAATCCGGTCTTTTTGGCCACTTTATCATAGAGCATTTGTGCCTGACGATTTGATTCATGCGTGAGCCAGTAAACGCGGTCACAATTACGCTGTTCTGCCACCTGATAAACCTGTTCAATCAACTTGCAAGCGATACCTTGACCTCGATACTGCGAAGGCACAAATAAATCCTGCAAATAAGCATAAGGTCGTAGCGTCCAACTGCTGTCATGCTCGACCACATGTACAATGCCCACCACTTTTTCATCAAGCAATGCAGCAAATCCATACATCGAATCTAGCTCAGTACTGTGTAATTTCGCCCAGGTATTTTCACTGACCTCGTCACAGATCTTCGCATGATAAAAAGCCTGATATTCTTGCCATAAAGGCAGCCATTGGTACTGTGATATTTGCTCTAAAGATTTGATCTGAATCTGGGAATTTATTTTCATGTTTACCAACTTCTTTTGCCTATTTCATCAAAATAAACCGTTTCGATAGGGTGCTGAGTTCTATAGCGGGTTATAAACTTATCTTTATCTCATCTGGTTTTGATAAGCAACTTCCAGACAAAAATCATCTGGCATAAAAAAAGCCCCAATCAGGGACTTTTTAGTATTTTAGCTTTACAGTTTTTCAACCAGAATACGATCAACCTGTTTTAGGCCAGTCGTCTTTTCATGGTTTTTACGACGGACTTTGATGACTTTTTCTTCCGCGAGTTCTTGCAGCATTAACTCAACCGCCATCATGGCCTCAAGAGGTAGATCCTGTCCGATCCATTTCTGTTCGCCTGCATCCATCAGAGTAATTTCTTCGCTAATTTGCTCGTACAAGCTCATGTTCATCTCACTTTTTTGCATTCAATTATCAAGAGAACTCTTCAACTCTTGTCACATGAAAACAGAGCTAAAAAGACCAAAAAACAAAAAGACGCCCCAAAACTGGGACGCCATTTTAAACTTTTAAGGGGCTGATTAAGCAGTAATTTCTTTTACTGCTGCAACAACGGCTTCAGTGGTAATACCAAAGTGCTGGAACAAGTCTTTTGCAGGTGCAGATTCACCATAAGTACTCATACCAATTACGCGACCATCTAGACCAACGAATTTCCACCAGTAATCTACATGTGCTGCTTCAACCGCAACACGCGCACGAATATTGGATGGAAGAACCGCTTCACGGTACGCTGCATCTTGCTTCATGAATTCTTCAGCACATGGCATAGACACGACACGCACGCCCTCAAGCTGTGCATAAGCTTCCATTGCCAAAGCAACCTCTGAACCTGTTGCAATAATAATCGCTTTTAATTCGCCTTTTTCTTCAGCCAATACATAACCACCTTTCGCAGCGTTCTCAATTTGTGTTTGAGTACGGGTTTGGAAAGCTAAGTTTTGACGAGAGAAGATTAACGCTGTCGGACCCTCAGAACGAGTCAATGCAGACTTCCAAGAAATTGCGGCTTCAACGGTATCACATGGACGCCAGGTATTCAGGTTTGGTGTACCACGTAAAGATGCAATTTGCTCGATTGGCTGATGCGTAGGACCATCTTCACCGAGACCAATAGAGTCATGTGTGTACACATGAATCACACGTTGCTTCATCAAGGCAGACATACGTACCGCATTACGTGCATATTCCATAAACATCAGGAATGTAGCCACATAAGGAATGAAACCGCCATGCAGCGCAACACCATTGGCGATTGCAGTCATACCGAATTCACGCACGCCATAATGTACGTAGTTACCCGCTGCATTGTCTTGTACACCTTGCGCACCTTTCCACAGCGTCAGGTTAGAACCAGCCAAGTCAGCAGAACCGCCTAGAACTTCTGGCAATAATGGAACCAGTGCTTGCAATGCATTTTGGCTTGCTTTACGTGTCGCGATGGTTTCAGCTTTAGCATTCACTTCAGCGATATAAGCATCTGCTTTTGCAACGAAGTCCGCTGGCAAATCACCTGACATACGGCGTTTTAGCTCTGCCGCTTCAGTCGGATATTTTGCAGCATAGGCAGCAAATGTTTCATTCCACGCTGCTTCAGTTTTAGCGCCCTTGTCTTTGGCATCCCAAGCTGCATACACATCTTCAGGAATAACAAATGCTTCGTCAGTCCAGCCTAATGCTGCACGCGTCAAGACAATTTCATCATGCCCGAGTGGCGCACCATGGCTGTCTTCTTTACCTTGCTTGTTTGGTGAACCCAAACCAATCACTGTTTTACAGATAATGATGGTTGGCTTAGCAGTTTCAGCTTTAGCTGCTAAAGTTGCAGCACGAAGCGCTTCGCTATCATGACCATCTACTTTAAGTACTTGCCAGCCGTAAGCCAAGAAGCGTTGTTCGGTATCGTCAGAGAACCAGCCTTCTACTTCACCATCAATCGAGATGCCATTGTCGTCATAATAGGCAATTAACTTACCAAGACCTAAGGTACCTGCCAATGAACACACTTCATGTGAAATACCTTCCATCAGGCAGCCATCGCCCAGGAAGCAGTAAGTAAAGTGATCCACAACCTGAAGGTCATCTTTATTAAATTGTGCGGCTAAGGTTTTTTCAGCCAGCGCAAAACCAACAGCATTGGCGATCCCTTGACCTAGAGGACCAGTCGTCGTTTCAATCCCGGGTGCATAACCCAATTCCGGGTGACCAGGTGTTTTAGAATGAAGTTGACGGAATGCTTTTAGATCTTCAATCGAAAGATCGTAGCCCGTTAAATGAAGCAGTGCATATTGAAGCATAGAGCCATGGCCATTTGACAATACAAAACGGTCACGGTTAGCCCAATTCGGGTTGGTCGGGTTGTGGTTCAGGAATTCACGCCAAACCACATCAGCGATATCTGCCATCCCCATTGGAGCACCTGGATGCCCTGAGTTTGCTTTTTGCACAGCATCCATTGCCAATACACGAATTGCGTTTGCAATACGACGTTCATTAAGCGGGGTTGTCATAAATCAGAGTCCAAAATATTCAGAAATAGGAAATGATGAAAAGACTTTCAAAACTATGGTCTATTGTCTTAAAAAAACAGCGAGGGGTAAAGACTAAGCAACAACATTTATCAGTTTATTAGTCTTGTATTTCCTTATCGGGTAATTATTCCACATTTTTCTCTCTAGTTCTGTTTTCTCTGGTCACTTTTGCGATGGATTTATTAGACATGATAGTTAGCATATTGTTGTCTGATTGAGCTTTTCAACTCTGGATTTTTTAGAATTGGCTGTTAATTCGTTTTTAATCTAAAGTCGGCTCCATCCGTTCAAAGCGAGATGTGTCATATAATTTTCTCGTTGATGATGGAAAGCATTGATGATTCATTCTTATCAATAGATGGATCAACGTATTTATTTTTTAGATGAAAAGCTTACATCTATTTAGGCTCAATCATAAGCAGCAAGCGTGCTTAGCGCCCCTGGCAGCTTTTAGGTAAATAGCGCTGATAAATATCAGTCGAGAAGCATTTTCCCGTATAGACATCAAATGCAATTGATTTACCCCGAATCGCTGCATCTAGGCCTTGCTGTCGCAGCTTAAACTCAATTCGGCATGTTGCATTAATCACCACTTTTTCGATATATCGTGTATTCCCTCCAATCTCGCGTCCAGCATCACAATGCTGACCTGAGGCAATGAACTGAGTTCGATATGTGCCAGCCTGCTCAAACACTTCAGCCAGTTGAGCGCGTACCACATAGCCCTGATAGCTCATAAACGCCATGGTGGCTAAAATCGCCATCATCGTCAGTACAATCATCACCTCAATTAAGGTAAATGCCTTTTGATACATCATGACTTATCTCCGTACAGTCTTACTTCAAGAAGCCCATACAAAAAGAATCTTGGCCATGCTTAACCGGCCAGTAGTGAAACCTTAGGCCTAATATGCAGAGAAGCCGATGCAACAACAATACAGCTAGTCGAATCATGTTGAATCACATGCGAGCGTATTAATGTAATAATCATTTTCCTGAAAATTGCTCAGATTTTAGCTTTATATTTTTCCAATCAGCGATCTTTTAAAATTTATTCGAGAATATAACTGTTTAATTTTGCTACATCTGGGAAAATCCGGATTAATTTGTCGCTCCTTGCCAAATCAGCAATGACGGTTAAATCGACATATCAATTTTTTTAATTCTATTAATCAATTAAAAACACAATAATTTGAAACAATTTCGACCAATTTTGTCGTGTTAAGCTAGTCCTAGAGCGCAACTCGATGTAACATATCGGGTCTTTAAAATTAACTGTGATAGGACTATGCGCGAGTACGCTGTATTTACTTCGGAATCTGTAAGCGAAGGCCATCCAGATAAAATGGCTGACCAAATCAGTGACGCTATTTTGGATGCAATCTTAAAAGAAGACCCTTATGCACGGGTTGCTTGTGAAACGCTTGTAAAAACAGGTGCGGTTGTACTTGCCGGTGAAATCACAACGACGGCCAATATCGATTTTGAAGCGGTAGTACGCCATACCGTGAACGGTATTGGTTATCACCATTCTGATCTGGGTTTTGATGGTTCGACCTGTGCCGTAATCAACATGATTGGCAAACAGTCACCTGAAATTGCTCAGGGTGTAGACCGTCAGAAACCTGAAGATCAAGGTGCCGGCGACCAAGGTTTGATGTTTGGTTATGCCAGCCGTGAAACTGACGTTTTAATGCCTGCGCCAATTACCTATGCACATCGCTTAATGGAAAAACAAGCAGAGCTTCGTCGTAATGGAACTTTGCCTTGGTTACGCCCAGATGCGAAAAGCCAAGTGACCTTTGCTTATGAAAATGGCAAACCTGTTCGTTTAGATGCTGTGGTTTTGTCGACTCAACACGATCCTGAAATTTCACAAGCCAATCTTAAAGAAGCTGTGATTGAAGAAATCGTGAAGAAAATCATTCCTGCCGATATGTTCCATGCAGAGACCAAATTCCACATCAACCCAACGGGTATGTTCGTGATTGGCGGCCCTGTCGGTGACTGTGGTTTGACAGGTCGTAAAATTATCGTAGATACCTACGGTGGTATGGCGCGTCATGGCGGTGGTGCTTTCTCTGGCAAAGATCCATCTAAGGTTGACCGTTCTGCTGCCTATGCAGGGCGTTATGTAGCAAAAAATATCGTTGCGGCTGGTCTTGCAGACAAGTGTGAAATCCAGGTGTCTTATGCAATTGGTGTTGCTGAACCCACTTCAATTTCAATCAACACTTTTAATACTGCAAAAGTATCTGAAGAATTGATTATTGCCTTGGTTCGTGAGCACTTTGACCTACGCCCATATGGCATTACCCGCATGCTGGATCTGATTCAGCCAATGTATAAGCAGACTGCGGCTTATGGTCATTTTGGCCGTGAAGGCTCTGATACGGCCTTTACTTGGGAAAAAACCGACAAAGTGGAAGCGCTTAAAGCCTCTGCTGGTCTCTAATTTTCTCTTTAAAAAGCCCGCACCCTGCGGGCTTTTTTTATGACTGGGATTTTATTGCTTAAAATCATCTTTTTTATACGACTGACAACTTAAATCGCAAGATTAATAATATACCCTGTTCACCTCCATCATCCTTGAATGCTTATTAAATTAGAAATTTCTTAGTTTCTGGATCTGACTCATCTAATACACTTAAAACAACTTATTAAATAAGTTATGAGCGAGTTAAAGCAGCATAAGTATTGAAAAAAATTACAGTTAATCAACAAATTTTGATCTATTTTCTAGCATAAACTTTAAGAAATGACTGTTAAATTAGTTGGCAGCTATACAACAACAAGGGATATTACTCGATGAATAAATTAATGATTGCTTTAGGTTTAGCGGCAACTGTTGCCTTGGTCGGCTGTAACAAAGATAAAGCACCTGAAACCGGGGCAACGACAGGTGAGCATTTAGAAAATGCAGCAGATCAAGCCGGTCATGATATGCAGGATGCCAGCCGTGAAGCTGCAGTAGACACTGAAAGAGCCTTGGATAATGCAGCGGAAAATACAGCTCAGGCAGCTGACGAAGCTGCTGCTGCAACGTCTCGAGCAGCAGATGCTACTGCTGAAGCAGCACGAAAAGCCACTGCGGCCACTGCAGCTGCGGTTGAAGAAGGTGCTGGCAATGTTCGAGAAAAAGCTGAAAACTGATTTTAGCTCTCAGTTTAATGCTTAAAAAGCCTGCGATTCAATTTGCAGGCTTTTTTATGTACTTCATTTGAAAGCCCAGAAACTCAAAAATGCTCGATACTGATCTATCAGCATAAAACCATACGATTAAATCTGCAATTTATTTAAGCTGCTTAAGTGTAGATAATTACAGAATAATGAGATGTTCCATTAGATTTATTTTTATAATTCACTCCCACAAATCAGATAAAGTGATAAAACTTATCAACTATAAGAATGACTTAATAATCACTCATTGGCCAAAATGGGCTGCATTTAAGCTGAAATTCAGTAGAATACCAGCCTTTATTTTTAAAATTTAATCTCCCATGTCAGTCATTGCTGCTGCTTCCCAACGGTCGAATATTTCGGTCTGGGTGGCTTTTATTTTACTTGTGATCGGTACAATCGGTGCCTATCAGATCGTTGGCTTAAATCAGGCCTTGTTATTTTTAATCGGTGGTGCGCTAGGCATGACCCTGTACCATGCCTCATTTGGTTTTACCTCGAGTTGGCGCGTCTTTATCAAGGAACGTCGCGGTCGTGGTCTGCGTGCACAAATGATTATGCTCGCTCTAGCAGTATTGTTATTCTTCCCGGCTTTAGGTGCGGGTGAATTGTTTGGCAACCCGGTCACAGGTAACGTCAATCCTGTTTCCATGTCAGTCATGATTGGTGCCTTTATTTTCGGCATCGGCATGCAGCTCGGTGGCGGTTGTGCATCGGGTACGCTGTATACCGTTGGTGGTGGTAGTGCACGTATGCTGGTAACACTCTTGTTCTTCTGTATCGGCTCTGTGATTGCAACCTCACACTTAGACTGGTGGTTTGCCCTGCCTCATCTGGAACCCATTTCTCTGGTACAGAGTTTAGGCGTGATGCCTGGATTGCTGCTGAGCTTTGTTATTTTTGCACTGATTGCTGCGGCGACTGTTTATTTCGAAAAGAAACGTCATGGTCGTCTGGAAGTAGAACCAAGCAGTGAGCATCAAGGCTGGAAACGCTTTATTCGTGGTCCATGGCCTCTGATTTGGGGCGGGATTATTCTGACCCTGCTCAACTTTGCGACGTTGGCACTTGCAGGTCGTCCTTGGGGCGTGACTTCTGCCCTGGCAGTTTGGGGTGCAAAAGGCGCCACTTTAGTGGGTGTTGATGTAACTGCATGGGATTATTGGCAGAAAGCTGGCAATGCCAAAGCACTTGCAGAGTCGTTGTGGTTTGATATTACCTCGATGATGAACTTTGGCATCATGCTCGGTGCTTTGCTGGCAGCCAGTCTGGCAGGTAAGTTTGCCCCGAATTTCAACATTCCGAAACGCTCGCTCATTGCTGCTGTTGTCGGTGGCATCATGCTCGGCTATGGTGCACGCCTGGCTTATGGCTGTAATATTGGTGCGTATTTCAGTGGCATCGCCTCAGGCAGTTTACATGGCTGGTTATGGCTGGTGTTTGCCTTTATCGGTAATGGTATTGGGGTCAAACTTCGTCCAATTTTCTTCCCGGAAGAAAAACCACAAGCTGAAAAAATTACAGGTTGTTAATTATTTAAACTAAAAAGCCCATCTTAATGATGGGCTTTTTTATCTTTAAGATTTAAAGCGCGGCTTTTAAATTACAACCATAACCCATGGTCTGCTGAACCTGACGATAAGTGGTATAGCGATCCAGAATAAAAGTATAGAAGTGATCGGCATTCGAAAAATTGTCTTTTAGATTTTCATTGGCAGCATTCGGCAATTGGATGTCATCGACCAGTTCCAGATTATAATGCCCCAAACGATACATATCGGCAAAATAAGCATTCATCATATCGCAATAGGCAATTTTACTTGGTTTTAATGCCGTACTGCTGACCAAATGACGGTTTAAAGTTTGCAGATTGTTCACATCTAAAGGAAACTGGTGTGAGAAAGCAATACTTTCTAGTTTTTTAAATTTCTGAAAATCCTGAGCCAATTGGCTATTGAGTGCATCAAAACGTTGCTGCAATTCCTGCGCTGTCTGAACCTGATATTTGACTGGATCGACGACCGGTTTTTGTGGCTCTTTCGAGCATGCGGTTAATCCAATGAGCAGCGCCAATGACGTTAGCCATACCTTCATATCTATGCACTCAATCTAAATATAAACGCTTATTATGCCTGAAAGATGCCAGATGTACTGTTTAAAGTGTTTTCTCATTCATATAACGCCAGTAGCGTTTCGGTACATATTGAATATGCAGTTTCATATTGTTACGTGTCTGAATATTCACACTATTAAAATAATCTTTCCAGAGCTGATCATACAACCATTCATCATCATCCAGTTCGATACTGAATGACTGACTGTGCCCAATCTGGATTTGCGGATCGATTGCTTCAGCATTCATCTCGACCTGATGTACCTGCTCTAAATCATAATAAATCCCGTAATTGCGCAGCTCATCATAAATCAGCCAGGATTGATCCTGATAGCGCTCCTGAAAATGTCGGGAAATAATCGGTAGAACATTAAAGTCCGGCTTAACCAGACTCAGGAATAGTCCATCCTTGGCCTTTTTAAAGCGTACAAAAGCCTCCATACGGTGCTTTTCCCGTCCGACTTGCTTGGCCCATTGCGACATACCGATAACTGCATGATGACCATAATCTTTATCGACAGGTCGCTGGTTTTTAAATACATAAACCGCGAAATCAAATAGAATCTGAAACGCTGCTTCTTGTTCCGACAGAAAAGTATAGTAAAAAGTACGCAAGCTGCTGGAGGAGACTTTTTGCTTGAGCCCCTGCCAGACCCGCTGTCCATGCTCATCATTAGAGCTAACATAAATAAATTCATCAAACAGGCCATTTTGTGCTTGTGGATTGGCAGTGATGCGGGCATTCAGTTCCTTAAACTCAAAAGCCCGAAATACACAACTGAGCAAGCCGGTCATGCTGCCATCAAAACAGTAACAGGCCATCAGAATGCCAGTCCAAGCTGTGGTGAAAGCTGCTGCTGATATTTAGATTGGCCAGACTGTAAAATTTGCTGACGGATCTGATGCGATTGCTGATCTTTCTTAAATTTTGGCGTATCAGCACAGCGGATAAAATGCTGTGCGCGGTTATATGCCACACCCATGCGTTTTAGCTGATCGATATGAATCTGACCAAAACGGCGTGCCTGTACAATTTTTTTGGCCGAACGTACCCCAATACCCGGTACACGCAAAATTATTTTATAGTCGGCATGGTTAATATCAACTGGAAAAGCTTCAGGATGTCGCAAGGCCCAGCTGAGTTTGGGATCAATATCCAGATCCAGATTCGGATGCTGGTCATCGACAATTTCATCGGCAGAAAATTCATAAAAACGCATTAACCAGTCGGATTGATATAGACGGTTTTCTCTTAATAATGGCGGCGCTGAACCGACAACCGGTAAGGCTTTTTCTTCAGGATTAATCGGAATATAGCCGGAAAAATACACCCGTTTCAGCTTAAATTCCTTGTAATGCCGATCGGCCATTAAAATAATGTCTTGGTCAGTTTCACTGTGTGCGCCCACCACCATCTGTGTGGTTTGTCCGGCAGGTACAAATTTTGGCACCGATTTAATCAATTTGCGTTCATCTTTGAGCTGGATCAGTCGATCCCGCACAATCCCCAAATCTTTTTGTACTTCGGCATAGTTTTTTTCAGGAGCAAACTTCTGTAATCCGGCTTCAGTCGGCATTTCCAGATTAATACTCATCCGGTCTACGTATAGTCCGGCTTCGGTAATGATTTCCTGAGATGCACCCGGAATGGTTTTCAAATGAATATAGCCATTAAAGTTTTCTTCGAGTCTAAGTTTTTTCACCACCTGTAGCATCCGCTCCATGGTGTGATCCGCCGATTTGAAAATACCCGAGCTTAAAAACAGACCTTCAATATAATTACGGCGGTAAAAGTTCATGGTCAAATCCACCACTTCCTGCACGGTAAATGCTGCTCGCTTGACGTCATTGGAACGGCGCGAAACACAATAAGAGCAATCAAAAATACAGACATTGGAAAATAGAATTTTCAGCAAGGAAACGCAGCGGCCATCTTCGGTATAGCTATGACAAATACCATTGCCGGTATTTCCTACCCCTTTGTCTTTATTTTTACGATTGCTTCCACTGGATGAACAGGACACATCATACTTGGCAGCATCGGCTAAAATTTGCAGTTTTTCACGGATACGATCAGACATGAGCTCAGAAAGATTTGACCAAAATGCTATTATAAAGTCTTCAATTGCAGCGCTATAGTTGATCTGTCTGGCTAGCGACATAGCGTGTCGTGAGAAATGTAAATGACAGCTAAGCAAAGTTTAAGTATTTCAAAATAAAATAACCAATATGATTTGCTTAATTTTGAACTCAAGGGCAAAGTAAAAACATAACAAGGAGCAAATCTATGTCTTTATTAGAAAATCTCGGAATTAAACATCCTATTTTCTTGGCGCCGATGGCAGGTGTCTCTACAGCTGAACTTGCAGCTGAAGTGTCCAATCAAGGCGGCTTGGGTTCACTCGGTTTGGGAGCCAGCAGTATCGAGGCAGCACGACAACAGATTTTAAAAACTCAGGAATTGACAGACTGCCCTTTTCAGGTGAATTTTTTCTGTCATGACAGTGTGCCCCTAGATGAAGCTGTCGCGCAGGCATGGATCGCACAGTTTAAAAATAAATTTATTGAATATGGGGCGCAGCCACCCGAGCATTTAAACTGTATTTACCCGAGCTTTAAAGACAATGATGACTTCCTGAATCTGGTGCTGGAAACCAAACCACGGGCGGTCAGTTTTCATTTTGGCATTCCGCATCCACATCAGATTCAAGCCTTAAAACAGGCGAGAATTTTAACCATGGTTTCTGCGACCAATTTTGCCGAAGCCAAAGCCATTGAAGCTGCCGGAATCGATATTATTATTGCACAAGGTATTGAGGCCGGTGGTCATCGCGGGATTTTTAGTACCAAATTTGATGCCTCAGTTAAAACCTCCAATCTGGTCAAGCTAATCAAACAGCATTGTTCCCTGCCGATTGTGGCAGCAGGCGGGATTATGGACGGCCAACAGGCAAGACAAATGCTGGATTTCGGTGCCGATGCCGTGCAACTTGGCACTGCATTTGTACAGTGCAAATCGTCCAATGCCAATGAGGCTTATCGTAAAGCCCTGCTTTCCAAGCCACTCACTCAAGTCAGTGCCAGTATTTCCGGTCGCCCTGCTCGTGGAATCATCAACCACTGGCATATGGACGTCGACACACCCGATCGTCTGGATGTGCCGGCTTATCCTTATACCTATGATCTGGCCAAGCAATTACATGCTGCTGCAGCCGAGCATGGTGATCAGGGTTATGGCGCGTTCTGGGCAGGCTCAAATGTGGCACAAATTCGTGAAATGGAAGCATCCGATCTGATCAATCAGCTGGTGCTGGAAATGAAACATCTCTAAAATTTATCAACATTAAAAACCTCTCTAATTAGAGAGGTTTTTTATTCAGTCGGACTTAGCGGGTAAGTCGATGCCAGGCATCTTTGACTGCAAACTTGGCTTCTTCCCAATTTAAGCGGGATTCACCTTTCACCTGTTCCCACTTGGTCCGTAGTTCAGGTTCCGCATGATCAAAATCTGTATCACGATCATACATGGCACGGTTTTCATAACCTACGCGATAAGCGCCGCGATAGTCAC
This sequence comes from Acinetobacter sp. YH12151, assembly GCF_013418355.1. Classification (NCBI taxonomy): domain Bacteria; kingdom Pseudomonadati; phylum Pseudomonadota; class Gammaproteobacteria; order Moraxellales; family Moraxellaceae; genus Acinetobacter; species Acinetobacter sp. YH12151. The sequence continues at coordinate 155,826 of NZ_VPCG01000001.1, forward strand.
GATCATAGTCTAGATCGCTGTAGGTATTCCGCGTTTCATTAAAATACGGGCGATTATGATACTCATCGCGCCAGTAATTATCTTCGGCAATCAAATGGTCGGGATGCTGATAATTATCTGCCTCACTTCGAATTTCTGGATGCTGGTAGTTATCTGCCTGTTTTTGGCGATCTGATGTTGCAATATCATTACCGGCAATGCCACCAACCACACCACCGATAATGCCGCCTACCACTGCACCTGGAGGACCACCGACCAGACCTGCAACGGCCCCTACAGCAGCACCACCTACTGTACCCGCACCGGTCGCGGCCAGATTATCTTTGCCTTCATTCATATCTGGCACATTCGGATTATCTTTTTCAGGAGTATTTAAATCCGGACGTGCATTGGCATCAGTAGGATCTATATTTAAGCCTTCGCTGCGTTCTTGTGGCAATTCCGTTGACGTTTTATGGCTAAATTCTGTGACTGGACGATTGGTATTTGTCATTACAGATCTCCCTTGGTGATGACTACAAACAAGAAGGATCACCTCCTGTTCATATTAGATGAATCCATCATAGAACAAGTTTAAGTAAGCAATGTCCAAGTCCTGTCCGGTTTAAGTCAACAAAATGTTGTGCTATGTATTTGACCGGCTTAAGTGTAAACAGCGTGCTAAAATCGACGCGCTCAAGATAAAAAAGGTAGTATTTCTACACAAAACATATTTCTTGATTACCTCCTACTAGCCTGCCATCATTTGGTCTCTAATAAATTGACCTGTTCGACCTGAACATCACTCATGGTTGAGCCATGTTCAAGTAAAGTATTAAAATAATCTTCTACTACACGATATTGATCAGCTGTATTTTCTACCTGATACATGCCCTGACGAAACTCGTTGCTTGAACGCAGACCTTTGGTATACCAGGCAATATGTTTCCGGGAAATTCGGCAACCGGAATACTCGCCATAAAACTCATATAGCTCAGCCAAATGTCCCAATAGAACATCCTTAACTTCTGTAATACTCGGCGCATCCAGATATTGGCCAGTTTTTAAATAATGGGCAATTTCACGAAAAATCCAGGGACGACCTTGTGCTGCACGTCCGATCATGATGGCATCTGCACCGGTATAATCCAGCACATATTTGGCTTTTTCAGGACTGTCGATATCTCCGTTAGCAATCACGGGAATATTCAACATATCTTTTACATCTTTAATGAGGGAATAGCGTGCGGTATTTAAATACATATCTTCACGGGTACGGCCATGTAAAGCCAGCGCCGCAATTCCGGCATCTTCCGCACGTTTTGCCACCCGCATGATATTTTCATGACCATTTAAATACCCCAGACGGGTTTTTAAAGTTACCGGCACATCGACTGCAGCCACGACAGTATCCAAGATACGGGCAACTAAATCTTCATCCTGTAGCAAGGCTGAACCGGCTAATCGATTGCAGACCTTTTTGGCTGGACAGCCCATATTAATATCAACAATTTGTGCACCATTGGCCACCTGATAACGCGCAGCCTCAGCCAGATCTTGTGGATCTGAACCGGCAATCTGGGCTGAGATTGGTGCCAGCTCCCCATCAAAATTGGCACGGTAAAGACTTTTTTTGCTCATACGCAAAGTTTTGTCTGAGGTCATCATTTCACTGACCGCATGACCTGCACCAAAATACTTGCACAAGGTTCTAAACGGACGGTCAGTCACACCTGCCATGGGGGCCACCCAAAGCTTCCTATCTATTGATCTTCCAAACAATTCTTCAATTACATTGTTTTTGCTCAAAATCTTTAACCTCGTTTAACTTCGTTTAGTCGCTTCGTATTGACTTTTAGTGTCCTTTGATTGCACCCTACTTGCACCCCAATATTTTAATGGTGCAAATTCATGGGAACAGTCACTAAGCGACAAACAAAAGACGGCACAACCCGGTATAGAGCTCAAGTCCGTGTACAACGTCAAGGCTACCCTGAATTCAAACAATCCAAGACCTTCAGCAAAAAGTCATTAGCTGAGGACTGGATCAAACGCACGGAAGCAGAAATCGAATTGCACCCTGAAAAAATGTTGAATCCGGCGGTGCAAATAAAGCACAAAACGCTCAGGGAGTTCATTTTTCAGTATTTGGAAGAAGCAGACAGCTTTGCCAGGACAAAAACAGGAGCACTACAGCACATCGCTAGTTTAGATATTTCTGAGAAGAATATCTATTCTTTAACACGACAAGACTTTTCTGATTATGCAATTATGCGAAGAAAAGGCGATCCAGTTAAAGGAACTGATGGTGTTGCACCTGCCACCATCTTAAAGGACTTAAGCCATATCAAGGCTGTCATCGTTCATGCAGAGTTTGTATGGGGCGAACCCTTAGAGACCGTGCTAATCGAATTTGAAAAAGCCATGATTGGTTTACAGAAGTCTCGCATCGTGACCAGATCCAAGCAGCGTGATCGCTTACCAACAGCCGAAGAACTTCAAATGCTGACCAACTATTTCTATAAAAGCTGGAAACGGGTCAAGAATTCAACACCGATGCATCTGATTATGTGGTTTGCACTCTACACTGCCCGCCGTGAAGATGAGCTGTGTTCATTGCGCCTGGATGATTACGATGATTTAAATAGTCAGTGGTTAGTCAGAGATGCTAAAAATCCGAATGGTTCCTTGGGTAATCATAAGTATGCTCACATGGAACCAAGGGCCATCAATATGATTGATGAGTTTATGAAGCCAGAAGTCCGAGATCGAATGCTTGCCCTCGGATATGATAAGAATATTTTAATTCCAGTGAATACCCGTACCGTGTCTACATACTTTACCCGGGCATGTAATGCATGTGGTATCACTGACTTAAGATTCCATGATCTACGCCATGAAGCTGCCACACGATACGCTGAGGATGGATTTACCATTCCTCAATTGCAGACCATTACCCTGCATGAATCATGGAATACCCTAAAACGGTACGTGAACTTAAAAAAACGTGGTGTCCGATTGGAGTTTGAGGAAGCAATCCGTGTTGCTGAGGAAAACTATAATAGCTATTACAAGGAATGGAGCAAGAAACAACGCTACATGGCATTGGTTGATAAGAATGATGCTTTTGAAGATGACGGCGTAATTAATGTTAATTTTGATTTCATTAAAAAGCATTTGGATGTATTTATTGAGATTCACCAGAACAATAAATATTTTAAACGTCTGCATGTGAATAAGTTGAATAGTAATAATCCATTCGCCTGGGATAATTCCAATAATCGATTTGTAGCTCATGATATCCAATTAGCTTGGGAAGACTGGTTTACTGAGAATGGAAAGGTAGACTGGGATGAATTACCGGAAGGAGGTACGCATTTTGGAATTAGGGATCTTACTATAGTAAAGAAACTTAAAACCCGTACTTATGTTTGGGAGGTATCTATTCAAGGTTGGATAGATAGTTTTGGACAGTATTTGATTGATGATAAGCATATCGGGAGATAAAGATGCTGCAGGACTGGGTTGATATTGTAGATAGATAGAAATGGTGAAAAATGTCCAAGCAGAAAATATAGTGAGTCAAAATGCTCACAAAAACTTTTTAATCAAATATAGATACTTTCGTAACAAGGCTTAGTAATGACAACTGATGTAGATTTATCGTTAGCAGAATTTCAGCACCTTTGTAGACAGCAAATTGAATATTTGGATGCTATTAGTAACTTGCAGTCATTTCAGATGGTTAAAATTAAAACTCAGATAAAAAACTTAGAATACGCCAAAAGAAAAAACTATAAAAACAAGGTCTACAATATCATTTTAACGGATGGGAAGATTGAAATTCGTGCTCAATCTGACTTTCATATTATTGAAAACATAAAAGATGATGATTTTGTTGAGGTAATCTGCTTCTGCCAGCCCACAAAAGACTATAAAAACGAATCATTAGAAATGTCTGCCAATATTATTTCAGTCCGCACACTGAGCACAGAAGAAATACCCTCTGATATTAACCATGACACCACTATATTAAAAAGTCTTAATTTAAAGCCTAATCGCTTTCCTAGAGATAATAATAAAATAACTTTAAGTTTAATTTATTCATCTTCTAGTTCAGCTCAAGTGCATCGGGATTTTCTGGGAGCATTGGGCGATCTTAAGCACGAAATCCAAATTGAAGAACTTAAGACACGGTTTAATAATATTAGTGAATTATTGACGACCATTGATATGGCAAAAGGAAATGTAATAGCCATTATACGTGGTGGTGGTGACAGCAATGATTTAATGATTTTTGATGATAATAAAATATTGCAAAAAATTGCTAATCTTAAATCTTATCGAATTGCAGGTATTGGACACAGTGCGGATAATAATTTAGTCAATGCTGTGGTCGATTATTCCGCAACAACCCCTACTGACGCGGGAAATCATCTTAAAGATCAATTGACACAAAATAAACGTGATATGTGGGAAATTTCAAACTTAAAGCAGAACTTTAAAAGCTTGGAGGAGCAGACATTAAATCTCCAGAATCAAAATAGTGAACTACAAAATAGGATTATCACCCCAAAAACACCAACTAAATCAACTAACATTAATAATATGCTTATTGTTATTATTGTTGTTCTAAGTTTAATTATCATCGCTAAATAGTTTGAGAATGAGTGAAGAAAAAGCCCTCTCTTAGAGGGCCTTTTAATTAAAAAATAGCTTTCTTGAGCAAATTAAATGCTGTCTTAACCGCATTGATAAAGCGGATAATTAAAGGCAGCCAGTAATTAAGATTATTAAACACATCCCTGATTTCCTTCTTGGCATACTCAATGACCCAGTCGTGTTTTTCCTCACCAGACAAAGTACTATTTTTTAGCTTTTCGGCTGCATCCATATACCTTGCAATCTGGCTTAAGATTGGGCCGCCAGATTCAGCAACCTCCAGTGTGGATTTGGATACCTGTTCAATTGTTAGTGAAGTCATGATTCGGATACTCCTGTTGCGGTTACACCAGACATAATCGGAAGGTTGTAGCGGTGATCTGCTGGGCGATTAGTCATGCCATACCAACGGAATTCCTGAAACTCCGATTCAGCGTATAGGGCATAAGAAACCATATTGGACTGATTGCCACCCAGGCAGACCAACTTGCCAGTTTTACTGTCACGCCCCACAACAAAGCAGACATGGCCACCACCTTTACGTGACTTGATCGCCACACAGCCATAAGCGGGCCTAAACAATTTTGATCCGTAATTCACATAATCCAGCGCCCGATACCAATGTTTTGGATATTTCACACCTGCCGTTTTTAAACAGTGGGCAATAAAAGTTCCACACCATGCAGTCTCATCTTCAGACCACCAAGCTCCAAGTGATTTCAGCCACTTTAAAATAGTTGGATTGTGTTTGGTCTTACTTGTGTTCTCACGCAACCCGATATGCTTTTTAGCCTCAACCATCCACGCTAAATCATTGGTTTTTTGAGGGCTGGATAAAAGGCTATTAATCCCCATGAGCTGTGGTTGATGCAGGCTTGGTTGATAGATCTTTTTACCAATCCACGATAAGCCAACCATGACTACACCCGTGATGACTGCATGATATTCAACCGGAATTAGCTTAAAGTCCATCGCCCATTGCAATGCCGGAATAACGACAAGCAATAAAAAAGCCCCCAAAATTGGGAGCTTTACAGAAAGATACTTCCAGGCACTTTGCTCAATTAATTTCATTTGGCGCTCCAAGTTGCGGCTTTATTTTTAAGCCAGTTTTCAATAAATGTACTTCCAAGAATTCCCAGAGCTGATGCAATTGCAATCAAAGCCAGGGGGTGAATATCTGGAATTTGTAATAAGACCCCACCAGCCAAAACGGATGAAGCTGATCCCAAAATAGTCCGACCCAAAACAAGTCGAACAGTTAGTCTTTCCTCAGATACAAGAAGTTTAGACAGGCCGATGACAGCCCCGATCACGACAAGCATCCAAAATGTTTTTTCATGCTCTTGCATGATCCCCCCTATTTTTTGACATTAAAAAAGCACCCGAAGGTGCTGTTAGTGGTCTATAGATTATGCTTCAGCTGTTGCTTGTGTGATCCGTGCTGAGTAATTCCATGATGTCGGTTTCCAAACATCTCGTGCAGCAACACGCACATAATATGTGGTCGTCGATTGCAAGCCAGTAATCGTGCAAGCATTTTCGGTACCGGCCCAACGTGCTTCTGTTGAATCAGGATCAAAATTCGCACTGGTACTGATCCACACCTGGTAATCTTTCAGATCCGGTACTTCACTTGGAATCCAAGTCACTGTGACCGAATCTGCAGTGGCAGAGGTGTACACGTTCAACAATTGTGGTGGCACTGGATTACTGATATTCAGCTCCGCAAAGGTACTGACAATCGAGCCATTTGTACTTGCGACCCGAACTGTATAAGCACGCTGAACACCGTCAATCTTGGCTTCATCCATACTGTAACTATAATCAGTATTTGTCGTTTCAACTTCACGTAGCAATACACCACCTGACATGATTTGAACGATATACCCTGTGGCACCAGCTGCACTTTGCCATTGGACCTTAAAGCTTGTACCTTCAAAGGCTGACTGAAGGGATAGACCTTTTACGCCAGATGGACGGCTGCCAGTAATGGTGTGACTATAAGCCGCCACCTCATCCAGAGTCTGTTCTTTTTGCTGCAATCCATTGAAGCTGGTGAACTTCAGATAAATCTGTTTTCCAACCATATTTTCATTGTAATCATGGCTAAAAATGGCACGATCAATACGAACAAATGATTCGCCTGCATTATGTGGCCCTGCATCATCGAAACGTCCACGGATCACATCGCTCAATGTATACAGCCCCGATCCATTCAATGTGGCCTCAATATAGTTAATATATTCGTCACCGACTCTACATAGAGTTGCATCAACTTCAGCATCTTCAACCGTACCACTGAACATCTGGCTGGATGTATTCAACTGAATCTGCATCTCGGTATCATCTGCATCAATCGCTGAAACCAGGGCCCCATATCGAGCAGACCCATAGATCGTACCAACCATTTCATAAGTTGTATTATCCAGGCTGACCCAGACATTACAGCCGCCCCAATTAATTCCACCTGATACAGCTACCCAAATCTGATTCTTACCCCCTGTCAAATCTAATGGTGGCTCAAAAATATTCGGTGCATTCACGTTTCCTGGTTCTTCATTTCCACCTTGGTACCCATTAGATGATTGAAGATCATATTCAACTGCAGAACGAGATCCAACAGCCAGCTCTTCGGCCGTGATAGACAACATTCCGTCTTCATCTTCTTCTACCCGTTTGAGTCGTACAGGAAAGCGATTTAAACCTAGTGACTTATCCGTGATTGTCACAATATCCATCGGTTCTAACCGGCAGTGCTTCCAGCCTAATTCAAAATCGTATTCATTACGGACATACAGTTTGCGCTGCAATAGCAACTGCACTGCATGACGGGCAATTTTAGGTTCACAGAAGAAATCATGCTTGACTGGATCTTGCGTACGCAAACCAAACATTTCAATATTTGCCTGGTCTTTAGCTTCAACGGTTTCAGTATTGTACTGATTGAAGCGGTTTACATATTCAATCTGGCAATGATTATAGGCATCAGTATCACGACTTCGACGTACCCGAACTGGCTGATCTTCACCTAGAAAATCGTCATCAGTAAGGTGATAAACCGGCTCCAGATCAGGTACGAACGTTACCCCATTTCCACTGACGACACTGTCACCATAAGATCGGATCTTCAAACCGTCTGGACTAGGTACCACGGCACAATTCACCGCTTCAACAATTTCATTGATGATTTCGAATGCTTCACGCTGTTCTGTCAAAGCAGGACTGATCAACAAATTGGTTGCTGTACAGTAGGTCCGAAATTCAGATAAATCTGCCATATTCAAACTAGGTGCTGCACCGTACCGTGGATTTGTGATGAAGTCTTCAATCACGTCAGCGGGATTCGCATCATGAATCGTTTCTGAGAATGTAATATCGCTAATCACTTCAAAATTGTGATTCGATAAGCTGGCACTCCCCCCCAGATCGTAGTTGGCACATGCGACATAACCGAGAAATGGATAGTGCAATGCCTGGTCAGGATGCTTTGATGGGAGATAGCCCCAAACAGGATTATGATCACCATCAAATAATTCAAACCCTAGCTGATCAATGGGTTTAAGCTGAATACCGCCTTCCGTTTTAGGAACAATCTGTTCTTTATCACGCCAGATAATACCAATGTCCTTAATCTTATTTTCACAGAGACCAAGCATGAAGGACGCGCTATAGGTATAAGTTGTGTTCTTGGTTTTTACACCACCACCCTTACCACCTTGCTTTTTCGTTGTTGTATGGGCTGTGGCCGTAAAATCGCCATACCAAAACATATTGGCAGCAACACGGTTTTTACCGTAAACAAGAGGCTGACAAAGACCATAAGCGGACTGTTGAATCCGCATTGAATTGATCCGCTTGTCAGATGTGCTGACTGTACCACCCCCAAAAACACCACCCATTTTATAGCCCTCTTAAACGATAAAACCCGGCAATTCGCCGGGCTAAACTTCCTTTGGTTCCATCCTGGAGGATGACCCCCTGATGGATATATGAGTGGATGATCGTTGGCCACTCGACGACAATTGCAGCATGACTGATGCACTTGCCAAAATGATAGAGAACAATGTCACCAGGCTGCGGATCATCGACCTGATCACAAAATTTCTTGATGTGCTCAAGATAACGCTGACCCATCTGATGCATATGCCAGTCAGGTGGGTATGGACCTGGATCGTAATGCTCAATTAGCCCTACTGCTTCATAAACCTCACAAAGCAGTGTTGCACAATCCACACCAACCCCTTTGACACGCCCCTGGTGATGATATGGTGTGCCGAGCAAAGTCATGGCCTCTTTTACTGCTTCATGATTTTTCATATTTAGTCCAATAAAAAACCCCGATCTCATTAAAGATCAGGGTTGGTGGTAGTTTGTTGGGTTATTATTCAATCTTAACCTTGAACTCTATTAAACACTTGCGCATCTTCATAAAGCTCAAAGAATTTCTAGCAGCTACTTAATCCAAGTGTCGCTAATCAACGTGCGCCCTTTCATAAAATTAGAATACCCCGCATCTCTTAATATCTTAGTTAGATTATAAGAGCCGTGATTGATGTAGAGTTTTTCTGAAATAGTACCAGTCAAGTCTGGGTTATTAAAAACATCATTGCAGTACATGTCTCCATTGTCGTTAATACCTAAGCGTATATAAAAATGCACGAACGGGTCGGTGGTATGGAATTTAAACTCCATGTCACCATTTGCTATCCATAGTCTGCCAATCCCAGCATTATCAGGCATTACTATCTTAATACCATTGTTATCTTCAACATATCGAGATAATGTTCCATTGCCTAAGTCACTGAATTTAGGTTTAAAAATAGCGTGGTACTTACTAAAATCTCCCAAGTTTTCTACAGCCACTCTATATAAGCCCGATAACGGTCTTGTCTCTGCTGTTGTATAATCTGTCACTAAGTAAGCGTAATGCTCGTCAAAAAATATATCACCAAATTTATACAAATCACCTGCTGCAATAAAGTCCCAAGTCCATGTGTCCGTAGCTACATCATAAGAGCCTGTGAACACCATGTTTTTAGTGCCTGCATCACCAGTCGTTATGTAAAACTTTTCATCTTGCTTGCGCTGAGTAATCATGTGAGCATGTCTTGCTTGACGCACTACCCCATCAATAGATGTTGTGCCAAACTTAATCGCACATTTAATAGTTCTGCCTCTATCCGCTGTGTACCATACGCGACTAGTACCACCAAAGTTGTACTGACCCCACATAAAGATTTCAGTGCTACCAACGTACTGCGTCTGGTTTCCAACGATAAGTGAGAAAAAATGGTGTGTTGACGCAGCACCACTAAAAACACTACCGTCATGGTCTAAAATAATAGCTTCATTAAAAGTCTTGTAATCACCATTTAGCCAATATATTTTGTTAGTGCCACACAGCATGATTGTGCCGTCAACAAAGATATGGAAGTTTGTTATCTTGCCTATTGTGTTTGGATTACTAATCCATGTTTTACCCAAATCGGTAGATATTAGGATATGACTAACACCATCAACTAACTCATCTTTTAGAATAAAATTCTTGTGTGTGGCGAATACAGAGGTTTTCTCGCCAATAGGGATTACTTTTGGTACGTCCTTAGAGCTGACAGCGTTGATTTGACGCTGCAAATCTAAGGCAACATCGGCTGATACAGGTAGCCTTGAGCCGATTGCAGGTAAAGTGTTTAGTACGTCATCTGACGTTAATGCTTTTTTGTAAATTAACTCAACCCTATCAGGTTGAGTTAAATATCCAACTGCTATTGTAGATACCAACAGGTAAAAACTACTTGTTGGTACAGCAATTTCCATTTCAGTACCCTTTGGCACTACAACCGTCCCGCTATCTTTACTTAGTGCAGTACCAGAAATAGGAGTTACAGTGTCCTCTTTAAAAGTTATCACCACCTGAAGTGCGGTTCTCGCTTTAATTTTAACGCTAATAGCATTGTTTAAAGGTATGACAGCGATTCTATCCCCAGCCTTAGTAGCCCAAGCGTATAAACTCGGGGAGTTAGCTGAGTTTGCTACATATAAGTCGTTTATATAACTTAATGTTTCATCAATAGAAATTACACTTGACTGCGTTAAGGTGACGCTATCAGATAGTGTTTTTAATCTGTTATCTAAATCGCTACCCCTGCTTGAAGATAAAGGTAGACTAGGAGAGTTGACACTATAATCATCAACCACATTACCTGTTGATAGCAATACATCGCTAACCTCTGAAACAGTATCTGGCTTTACTAATAGACCATATAGTATTTTCCCTACTAACATAGTGTCTGCAAAAGATGGGGCTGATACTAATTTCTTGGTATTAGCTGGAATAATATACACTACCTCTCTATCGGTTAAAGTTGCACCATTTGTTAATAGTGTTTCCTGCGAGTTATAAAAAACAACATAGGTATCAAACCGTCTTGGCGTAACCACAAAAGAGCTTTTAGGGGTGATAGGTACTATAATTGATTCATGGTTTGCTGCACCCCGCCAAATATAACCACTACCAGAAACTAAGGCAGCTTTATTAACCACAGTTAAACTGGGGTCGTCTATATTAACAACAGTGCTCGATGTTTTATTCAAAACAGTAGATAAATAGCTGTCGGTGTGGGATTTAGCTAAATTAATAGGATCATAAGCACTCTTTGTTAGGGTTGAGCCGTTCCATTGGTATGTGCCGTTGTTTGATGCAGTAGGATCGTTGGTGACTTCAACAACTGTGTTTGCTGGAAGGGATGCTTGAGCAGCTTGAGCAGCAGAAAGGGTTTGATAGGCTTTATGGCCGCCAGAGATTGCAGTTAAATTAGCATCTACATATATCTTGTCGGCTTTTGGGGTAATAGCATTATTTAATTTTGAAATCTCTGAGTTAAGCTCTGTCTTTGTTGGAACTTCAATACCCAAATAATTTAATAATTTTTCTTGCGCTTCCTGAAACTTACGCTGAGTAATATTAGTACCAATGAATTCAAGAATATTTGGTAAAGGCATTTTTCTACCCCATAAAAAAAACCCGCACTTGGCGGGTATGGATTGAAGATTAAAATTGATTAAACTGCAGTTTCTGGTACCGGAATAAATGGCGCACCACGGAAACGAGCGAAATTATTAAAACGATTTTGGCAAGTTTCTAAACGTTTATCACATCCTGGATAAACCTTAATTCGTTGCCCTGCCTGCGGTGCTTCCAGCAATGGCAAAGTCAGCAACAAAGCACCTGATTCATGCATGCGAATCGTCCGTTTTAGACCAGCATTGCCACCGTCCAAGAACTCGATTACGCCTTGCGTGAACCAACCTTACGGCTGATTCACCTGGCATAAAATTCGTGCTGCAGTACTGCCTGCTTCAATCGTCGTTTGCACCATAAAGTTTTGACGCAATAGACCGCATGCACTGTCAAACAGTGTATTCGTGCAACTTGGCTGATACAGGTTTCGTGGCATTTGTACGTTCAGTTCATCCAGATCTGATGCAACACTGGCTTGAATTGAATTTCGATCTAAGTCAGGCTCAATGATTCGACCTTCAAAAAGCTTGATAGCACCGGCACTGGTGTCCGTTGGTGTATTCATGTCCATAAAAATACGTTCCAGCTTAAATCGAGCACCATCTAACTGGCCATTATGAAATGCTTGAACAACGTTGATGCCGTTCCATTTGTTATCGTCAATACAATCAATATTGATCGATAAATTATCGACTTCAATACCGAGTGAGAGGCTAATTCCATCACGGCTGATAATTGGGCCATCTGAGTTATAAACCTGACCCGCAACCACCAGGTCAAAATCATAATTCGTATATCGAAAAACATCGCCCTGCACTGTTGTAATGGTGTAGAGATCTGCCATCACAAACTGATCAGCATCAAGCAATGCAATTAATTGTGGAGAAGCTGATCTCATACTTTATTTCCTAATGAACCGATCATTTCAACTTTATTGGCTTTCCATAACTTGCTCATAAAGTTGGTGTATTGCTGTTCATCGTCAGCGAAACGACAACGATAGTAATACGTGCCTGATACCGTCAGTGTATCGCCTTCTGCCAGTGGCACTGGCAAGCTTATAAATCCATTTTTACTGATGCTGTATTGGGTTTCCCACATTCGCTCATCCAAATCAGTCCACATAGGTTGATCTAAATCATCTGCCCACATCAGTGGATCTTCTGACTCAAATTCTTGTGTATGAGCTAATGGAATCACAGATGTATGCATCTGCTTATACAGTTGGAAACTTGTCGTATTTCCATCACCACTGTAAGAACACGTGTACTCGCAATCCTCAGGCATTTTGAATAAAAAGGAATCGAATGCACCACGGCGCTCGATAAAGAAACTTTCCAGCTGTTGTAGTTCATTGCGTCCTTTTGATTCACGTAGAAAGCCAAATGACAAAGATATTTCATACTTGGGCACGGCCTGGTAACTTGCTCGAAGTTCCCGACCGTTCACCGACTCCATGATCTTTGTATTGAAAATGGGTTTCTTGCTGAGATCCCATTCCAGTCCTGGCAATTCAGGAAACAATACATCAGACACGATTTTCCCCCTTATCGACCAAAATTACGGTTATAGCCTTTCAGACCACCTGCCAATTCACGACCATGCTTCTCCATAAAACGGCGAACGTCTTTTGAATCCCAAGCTTGAATCGTGAAATTGTTAAAGGTCTGCGCTGAACTTCCACCGCCTCCACCTATTCCTCCATCTGAGGTTAAGTTTTTACCCAAGGCACGGATCGTATTGGCATGTTGTTTAGGCAAGACCATTTCCTCTTCATGCAATTGAGTTACTGGATTCACACCTGCAGGAATATCGTAACCGCCTCGAGCAGATTTGATTTTGCCAGCAAGACCACCGACCAATGCCAATGCAGAAGCACCAGCCGCCACAGCAAGCACTGGACCAATGTAAGGAATGGATACCATAGCTTTAAATGCACCCGCCATCGCTTCCCAGGCATACATCATGATGGACTTAATCGCTTCACCCGCTTTGATGGCCAAACGCGCCAAAGCACCTGTACTAGTTGCCATTGTTTTGGTGGTTTCACCTGCAACTACGGCGCCAGTCTGTGCAGCTTGACCTGTGACCTCAGCAGCGGTTTCAGTTTTGATGAATCCAAGCTTCGTAGCCAAACGAACAGCGAGTTCTTTAGCTAGTTTTTTGGTTGGTTCGGTGATCATATTTTGAATGAATTCACCAGCAAGTTCTGTGAATATGGCATTCATGGCATTTTTCCATGTGAGTGTTCCATTCATCATGGATTGAATACCTTTCTCCCATAGACCAGACATACGTGACGTTAAACCACCAAACTTATCTTCAAAGTCTTTCATTTGGGCATCTGAAAGAACTCCTACTTGCTTGGTATCGGAAACCTTTTGATCAGTATCCAAATCAGAAATATTGTTCATAATCTGATTCTGATTGCCTTGTTTCCCTGAGATACCAGACATTTGGTTTTCAAGTGCAAGTCGATCCTCAAGCCCTCTGCGTTTAATTTCACGCAATTTGTCTTCTAACTCTTTTTCAAGCCGTGCTTTTTGAACATTTGAAATCTTTTTAGCATCAAATTCAGCTTGGATATTAGCTTTATCTATTTCATAGGAACGCTGGGCAATGAGTAGATCATTTTCAATGAGTTGCTCTTTGAGTTTTTTAATATCCTCAAATTCCTTAACACGCAAAGCAATTGTTTTATCGCTTGCCTCTTTTTCAGCGACGATTCTAAATTTTACTTTCTCAACATCTGTGACTTTTGATTTCTCGATATCAGACAAAGCTTTCTTAAGATCCAGAGCAATCTTTTCTTCCTCTGTCGCAAACTTGTATCGGATATCGGCAAGTGCTTTAGCTGCTTGCTCTGCTGCCCTCTCTCTTGCTTTTGCATCAGCATCAGCTTTTGATTTGGCCGAACTTCCTTTAGAGTCTTTGACCCCTGTGCCAATACCCTTATTTGGGTTAAATGTTGGTGATGGTGTAGGTGGTGGTGCAGTTCCGACCACAGTAGGATTTTTTAAGAACAGATTTTGAAGTCTTTGCCCACCCGTTGTTGCGGAGTTCACAATAGCTGAACCTGCTGTACCCCAAGCATTAGCTGTATTACTTACACCGGTATTCCAACTTGTTTTTAAATTGGTTAGACGCGACTGCATCTGACCTGTATAGCGATCAGTAATTGAACCTAATTGTGATAGACCACTTTCCCATGATGCTTTGGCAGCCGAGAAGTTAAAGTTCAAAACATTGCTAACAACATTGCCAAAGGTCTGAAACTTAATAGACAAGACATCAAGACCATATTGAATCGTATCCCGGAATCCTCCAAATACATTCATTGCAGTGTTCATTGAAATATTAATTGCTTGGCACACTGTAGCAACGACCGCACGAATAGCAGCAAAAGCAATTTCAATACTAACTTTCAGACCAACTGCCACAGCTGCGAATCCATTCATCGCACCAGCGACTAGATCCATAAACCCTACTTGTTGAATCGCTCCATCACCAATATCGGCTGTTAAATCACTCCAAATCCCACTGATCGTACTAAATAGACTTTGAACAATATCGAGAAGGCTTTCGAATGTTGTGATTATCGCCGTGACTGCACTATCAATACCCTCTCTGGATCTTGATGCAAAACCAAGGAAATCATTTGCTAGATTTGTTAGTGCTGGTGCTGCTTGAGCAGCCAGTCTTGTGAATACGCCGTCTATAGTTTGCTGAATTGTACTTAACGCAGTATTGAATTCCTTAGTCTTCGCAATTGCATCCTGATCCATAATCAAGCCAAGCTCATGCGCTTGATTTGAATATTGTTTCAACTTCTCAGCGTTATTCTCAAGCAATGGTGCCAATAGTGTTGCATCATTAGCGATTGACTCCATGTAAAAAGTCATCTCAGCTTGGGATACGTTCGCTTTCTCTAACGTTTGATAATACTTTTCAAGAATTTGTGGACCAGTAAGACCTTGGAACTCTTTGGCAGTCACCCCCACTTTTGGTGCAATTTTTTCGAAGAAATCAGCCATTTCTCCACCACCAGTTTGCATGAAGTCACCAAACTTATCATTCACATCTTTCATGATGTCAGATAGTTTGTCCTGTTCAACCATGACTGATTTAGAAGCAAATGCCCACTCTTGGAATTCTTTTGTGGTTGTATTAGCCAAGCGTGCTTGAATTTCCAATTCTTTAGATGCTCGACCAACTTCAGACGTTAATGACGCCAATCCAATAACTGCTGTCCCAACAGAAGCCGCTATACCAACACCGATCGCGGCAAAACTTTTAGTCAGATTTCCTGAAATTGATTTGCCAATATCCTCAAATCTATTGTTGATATTCTTGGTTATGTCATCCAAACCAGTTTTAATGCTTGAGAAATCCAGCTTAAATTTAACCTTACTCCCAGTATTCTCAATTCGTTTAGCGCCATCACTAACGATTTTCTCAGCATCATTCATGCCCTTTTTAAGTTCAGAAGTCTTCGCACCAACGTGCACTTCCACTCGATTGTTGCTCATAATTCCTCTCTTACAGGCATAAAAAAACCGCCGTGAGGCGGTCATTGTTTAACTAGACTACTTACTGAATAGCTTGGTTGAAGTTTTGTAGGACTTTATATTTTATACTTTGATTATCGGCAGAAATTACTTCCAACCTAGCCCCCTTATATCCAATAATTTTTGAATCATTCAGGTCATACTCTACACTATTTGCAAAAGCCGGACGTGCTAGGTCGCCTGAAAATTCACGATACCCAATATTGATTTTATTTCCAACTTTGCCGTTGTAAATTAAAGTTTGCTGAAATGAGTTTGTATCCTTAGTTGTTATTTTTGTTTTTGTAAAATCAATAAGATCGCCATCGTAACTTTTTACATTTGCAGATATTAGAGAAACTTTGTTGGTATTTTTTTCAACAACGATAGACTGTAAACCACTTGGGTCAAATGACATCATTGAAACTTTCTCTACCTTTCCTGAGTCACTGCCGCTATGTGGCATATAAAATTCTTGTTTTTCATTTTCGCCAATTTTTATATATGTGCCAGCAGAAAGAGCCATCTTTGCTTTATCTAGCATCTGCCGATCGTTAAGTTTTATTCCATCAGCTTGAATTACTTTCCCTTGCTCAAGTAGTGACTCTCCAATATAAGCTGTTGCTACCTGATTTAAGGGTGGTGTACTAATATGAGTGACTTGCGGCTTATAGTTATATGATGGTGTAGCGCATGCCACTAAAGCCACCGCCAACAAACTTACCCCTAATACTTTTTTCATGGTTATATCCAAGTTTTTATAAAATTCACACAAACTTTAACCAAATGTGAATTAAAAAACAATCAGGGTAACCTTAGCCACCCTGAGGAAAGTTCTGCAGATCCGCAAATAGATCATCTTCATCATCGCTTTGCGTATCATCTGAACCACTACTGTCTTCGATTCCCATAAATGCTTCAAGGATCCGACACAGACGTTGAATACCAACATGGCTGGGAGGACACTGCTTGTGATACGCATTCAATGCTTTGACTCTTGGGAAATCCAATTCATTACGCACATAGTCGTAATCCTTGCCTAAGGTCAGCACCAAATGCGTGTACAGCTCCTCCCAGTCTATTCCCCCGAATCAGTTGCCTGCTCGTCTTCACCTGTATAAACCAGACCAGAAGCCCCCATGACCGTCTCAAATACGGCGTTCACGTGGCCAATATCAAGCAGTTCATCAGCAATGTATTCACGGGTAATTTCAGGATAGTTACGCTTCAATGAGCTATGTGCAACATCTGCCACTAAAGCAAAGTCACTTGGATCAAAGTTTTTAAGCTTTGGCATCAGCTTTTCAGCAGCACCTAAGGACAACGGCGCAAAAATCCAAATCTGGCCATTAATTTTAAGCGGGTTACCACGTGGGTTTTCGACCTGGTTAAATTGCATCTGGTATTACTCCGAAGTAGTCCATTTGAAGACACGGCCTAAATCATCGGCCATTGGCTGGAATTCAAACTCAGGTAGATCGTAATCATCCTGTTTTGAACTGAACGCAAGCTTATTGCTGACACAGCGGAAGAATTCCATACCAAAGAATTTACCTTTGTAGTCACGGAATAAATCAACACTGAATTCAGGCGTATAACCCATATCCAAGTTGCTTACGACACCCGACTTGGCACCTGCAACAGTTGCTGAGTACTTAAAGCTGATAAATACCGTTTTACCCACATCAGCAGTTGCAAAGGTATAAACACCTGTCGCTTCATCCACACTGTATTGACCTGCAACCGGTGCACTCGCCACACGCTTTAATGGAATAGCTTTAGCATCAGTCACGCCTAAATCTTTCACGAATGTACCGCTATTCGGAACGACAGGTGTTACTGAGGCTGCAACGACTTCACCATTGATGGTTTGTGCGACTGCAGTAATACCACCTTCACTGACCACGCCACCAAAGAAAATGGAATTCAGCAATGCGCCGTTGATGCGACCCATGGTTGCTTTACACTTAATCGAACCTTTACCGCGTGCGGCATCTACGGCGAACTGACCACGGCCATAGAGTTCTTTTAAGTCATAGCTGATATCAACTGACGTTGACTGCAGTACGCCCACTTCAACGGGTGTGCCATTGGTGATTGGATTACCGTGCACATCCTGTAATGGTGTGGCAAAGATTTTACCGGCACCAAATAAATATTGAGCCATATCGACCTCTTAAAAATGAGAAAACCGCCGTATTGGCGGTCATGGAGTTTATGAATTGCTTTAGGTGGTGGTGAGGATTCGAATCGGAATAATGGCAATCCCTTGGTCATCGAGCATGTTTTCAACTGCTTCAAAAACTTCGATCGTACCCTCGATCCAGCAATGCTCGACCAATCCCCCTAAGGTTTGGTATTCACATATATCAGGATTGTCCGGTACAAGTTTGGCACGTACTTGATCAATCATCTGATTCAACTGTACCGACGGCGGTATTGATGGATCTGATTCATGAATGTAAACGTACACTTCCGCTTCAAGTTCAACCTTGGCATCCAAGCCTTTCATTGGTGCTTCGGTTTGATTGCCTTGCGTCACAAATAAGGCAGGACGGTCATCAGGTGCAACGTGATTGAAATGTTTTAAGCGCCGACTTGTGGTTTTAATCCCCTCGATGCCTGACAAACGACTAAACAATGCCTGGTAAATGGCTTCACTGTTCACTGCTTAATCCTCTTTCAATTGCAGCATCAATATTCTTCGGCACGATCTTCGCCACTTCATCCAATGAATCACGCATAAAACGGCGCTCTTTCATGTCGACTTTACGAGAATGGGCTTTGATCATGATTTGACGTGGTGTGATTGGCTGACCAAAGACTTTCTTGATCGTTCGCAAATGTGCCTTAATCGCCATCGCACCTTTCAGCCCAAATTCATGAGCAAAGGCATAAGGTACCAAAGCACCACCCGCACCGACTGTACCCTCGATCCAGTCCTTATCCTCTTCCACCTTGGATGAAACGGATCCTCTTAAACGTCCAGACTGCACATTCAAACGCTGACCTGTCAGCATGTCTTCTTGAATGGTGCGCTGAAGTTTAAGTGTGAGTGCATTTACCGTGCGCCGTATTTCAGCACGTACACGTTCATTGACCTCGTTAAAATCAACATCAGCATCAACACGGTAATCACTCATACATCACCTACTTTGCAGTAGCAGTTTCCTTTTTAGGTTCTGCTTTGGCTTCAGGTAACGCACGTTTAAAACCATGCGGTGCCAAGATGTGAGCAATGTCGATATCCGACTCGATCACACCTTTTTCAATCTTGTATGTGGTGCCTGCAATTTCAAGCGAAGTCGCTTTGAAATTTTCAGGCGCTTTATACTTAAATGACATGCTTTGCTCCTAAACAACGAAAGCACCAACGCCTAAACGATTGGGATTGGTACCATCATTGCCGATTGGAATTGAATTTTTTAATGCCTGGTAACGCTGGCCATAAATGCTTTGGTTATAAAATGCATCGGTACCAGTACGTGAAAAACTCACACTCTGCCCTGCAATGGTCATACTCGACGCATCTGAAAAGCTGTTACCTGACTTGGATTTGAGTGCAACCTTGAGAATATGTGCTGCATATAGACCCACAGCACGTTCTTTCAGATCACCAAATTCAAGTACTTTCACAACAAGATCCGCTTCCTCTAACGCATCTGCAATTTCTGCATCTTGTAGATTCATCAGCGCTGTGTCGTACTTAAACTTCAACTTAAAAGCTTGTGGGTCCATAGATCACCTTATTCAGTAGCTTGAGTAAGTTTGGCTTGCAGCTGCTCAAGGGTTTCATCTTCAGAGAAAGTAATTTCAAGATCAGTCAGTGCTTTACGTACCTCATCAATCGTGAGCTCACCACCTTTGGATTCATCACCCTTGCCTTTGCCATCGTCAATTTTGTTTTGATTTGGCTTTCCACGACCACTTGAAGCAGACTTTGGTTCAGCAATTTCTTCAATATTCAGCTCACCCACATCAATCAAATGCTTAGCGAACTTATTTTTTTGAAGTGC
Organism: Acinetobacter sp. YH12151; assembly: GCF_013418355.1. Lineage (NCBI taxonomy): Bacteria > Pseudomonadati > Pseudomonadota > Gammaproteobacteria > Moraxellales > Moraxellaceae > Acinetobacter > Acinetobacter sp. YH12151. Next base: position 176,054 of record NZ_VPCG01000001.1, read on the forward strand.
CTTGTGTTGGTCAGCTTCAAGTAATACGGCGATGCCTGTTGGTAAAGTTGCTACCCCAGCAAAAACAAAAGCGGCATTAGAGCCGCTGTATTTATATGAATATTTAGCCATGAGGTTTTAATCCTTATGCATGGTCAAGGTAACGAAGCGAATCAACACGCTTCAGCCAAACGCCCTGGTATTTGTAGTGACCAGGTACAAGCACATCCAAGCCTTTCGGTTGCGCTGTCAAGAACTCAACGCTATTACCTTTGAACTGGATACATGATGGATCACGGCGGTAGATGATCGAACGGTCAGCACTTGCGGTACCCTTACCATTACCACGGCCAGATCCACGGATGGCTAATGGTTTGCCTTGAGTTGAGAAGATATTGTTTTCTTCAATGTACTTCAGGAATGTTTTACCGCCTGAATCTGGCACGACACGTGTCGATAAGTGAGTGTACTGCGCTGATGCCATTAAGTAAGTGTCAGGCTCAATTGAAGAATCACCATCAAACAAATCTGACGAATCAGCCAATGAGTTATTGAAGTCGGATAAAACCTCTTCAATGGTCGCCGTAGCCCAATCATGCTGACCTGTCACGATGGTCACGCCTGTTTGGTTCAAGAAGCCATTCACCTGTTCAAGCTGTCCACTGGCATTGGCTTTGGTGTAACCGTACCAAGCCACATTCGACATGTGCTTTTCAGCAGCCAAGTTTGCAGCCTGAACTTTATCCGCTTCAAGCGTGAGGTTCATTTGCTGTGCAGTCGCCAATTCAACGACTGAATATTGGTAGCCAATCACACCCACTTTCACCGGCAGGCTCACGGTGTCGTATTCAACTTCTGCAAGTGGAATATCATCACCGGTACCAGCATAGTCTTCACCAATACCCACACCTTTTTTACGAGACAGGATTTCACCACCACCATAAACCGCATTTACATTGGTCACTGGGATGAACTTGGCGTAGTCAAGGACCTGTGCAAGCTGTGGTGTAATTTCGTTTTGTTCTTCGATCTTTACGAAGAGCTGTGCCAATGCATCCATGTTGAACGCATCGCCAACTTGTGCCTGAATGGCATGTGAAATCGGCGTTAAACGCGCTTTCATTTTTGCTAATTTGCTCATGTGTTATTAAGCTCCACGAAGATTAAGAAGGGCTAAACCATCGGCACCTGTCACGGTTTCCCATGCTGCACCTGGTAATACTGTTCCGTCAGTTGCTGAGCTCGACAAAGAACCCAACGGCACTGCTGTGGTACCGTTTGCAGTTTTTACGTATACCGCAGCAGTAATGTCAGTGATTGGCGCTGTAGGCTTGACCCAAATTGCACCTTCAAACATCACAGGCAACATATCAGCCGCTTTATAGGCTTCTTTACCAGCCGCCGTTTTGCCTGTCTTACCAACGCCGTGGCGTACCACCACACCAAAACGTGTAGGTGTAGCACCTGCCACAGCCGTTACAGATTTGCCATCAGTCGTGCGGACAACCACATCACCGTCATCGACTAAAGTCAGACCTGAAAGCGGTAATGACAGTACAACTTCTTTGGCAGTTAAACGGCCACGCTGACCGACCACCGCATTTAATTGCTGAACCATGATTCAAGTTCCCCTTAAATTGTTTTGTATGCAGCAGACTTGTCATAACCCTTATTTTCTTTAGGGTCTTGACCTTGGTTTTGCTGTTGTTGCTGTTGATGTAATGCATCACCGACTGCATTGCCTGGTGTGGTCGACTTCACTGCTGACAGTGCACGGAATACCGTGTCGATCTGTTCAGGCTTAGCATCACCGACGGCGACACCACCGAGTACAGCGGTCACCAACGTGTCACCAGCCTTGGCAGCAATCACGTCACGTTTGATTTGTTCACATGAACAGCCTTCAGTTTTGATACCAGGTACCAATGCAACGGCATCCGCAACCACTGACGCGCGTTCTGCTACGACTTGATCAAGTTTTTCAGGTGTCATCTGGTTTTGCTCCAGATCACCAACTTTCTGCTTCAACTGAGCATTTTCAGTCTGCAAGGTATCAACCACTGCCTGAACAGCTGGCAATTCATCACCGATGGCAAATTGTTTGTCACCGACTTTAAGTTTTGCTGCTTTCAAGTTTTCGAGTTGGTCTTCTTGTTGCTTTACAGCATCAGCTAGCGCTTGGTTGTCACCAATCTCAAAGCGAATACCGTTTACTTTAACTTCCATCTTTTTCCCCTTTGGGTTTGGTTTATGGTCACCGACGCGACAATCACCGCCACAGCGACCGTATTTCACCAGCGCCACGTGATTGCCTTTAAAATTAATAAACCGGGCTTGATACGGCGTACCGTCTGGTGCTGTACCTTGTTCAAGCACAAGATCAGCTCCATAGCCCAATGAAATTTCGACACGCTCATTGTTTTGAATGGAATTGATACTGTTCTGATCTTTGATGATCAGATCACCCAGCATGAATTCACCCTCTTGGCGCACATTCTCACAATTGCCAATGTGGTAGTCCTTCCAGTTGGAAGCATTGATTTCATTTTTAGGTGGGTGATAGTCCGTTGCATCTACGCCGTCGAATCCTTTCATCACTTCAGGCTTGAATAGATCTTCCGCTGCCACATAGACATTGATGACCTGATCCTCTGAATAGCCCTCCAAATTTGGAAATTCATAAGCGTAGTACTGACGGACTTGAGGTGCTTTAGCCAAGCGCACGTTGACGCATTTCAAATACCCTTCTTGAGTAAATGAGCGCGTACTTTCGCTTGGAGCAAAGTCACCAATTTTGAGTTGGTAAATGAGTTTCATAAATTGAGCTCAATAAAAAACCACCCTACGGTGGTCTGCTATGGTTTCTTTGGTGGATAAATGACAAGTGGCGGTGTCTCTATATCAGATGGAATTGGTCTTGGTTTAGGTTGATAGCCAGAACCTTTTATACAAGAGCAGATACAGCAGTTTTTACAGCACATAAATCAACTTTCTGTGGGCAATAAAAAACCCACCGAAGTGGGCTTACTTTATGAAATTGAAGCTTCAAAAATAGAATACGGCTCTCGTCTCAATTGGTATTGCTTATCTCCGATATAGGCTAATACCTCCCCCTCGGAATTCACGTATAACATATTGTTAATCGTCAGGTTAATACCATCTGTATTCTTAAATTCCTGTTTACGATATACAGACACTATATCCGTTTCATTGGTGTCTATGTTTATTACAGATTGATCCTCAAGGTGTTCATAATCATTCATTTTTATTTTCCTTCCTAAATTTTGAACAATTATAAGACAAATCAATCAATCAAGATATCCTCATAATTCGGCAACGCCGTGCATCGGCATCGAACCGGTTGACCTGGATGACCGCCTGAAGGTGGATCATCCCATCTAAAAGTCTTGCCATTTTTATGCCTGTGATCTGTTCGTACACGCTCATCTTGAGCTGACTGCCATACATAAGTTTCTACACCCATTGATTCCTGACGCTTCTTGTTGATAGCGCCGTTGATCTTGCCCATCTGGTCGGCTGCAATCAGTCGTGCACGAAAGTCAGTACTATGGCCGAGCTTTTTAATTTCCTGTGCCAGTTCCTCGTTGGTCTGCCCTGTTTGCAAGGCATTCATCACCAAGGCTTCAAGCTTATCGGTGTATTGAGTTGGAATAGACTTAATCAGAGAAATGTTTGCAGCAATCTGAGTATCAATCTCATCCTGAATATCGGCACCACGGAAAAACGGCGTAAGGTCCACACCAAGAATGGTCTTGGTATGACTGGCAATCTGCTTGTCCACTTCCTTACTGGTATCCATAACCACCTTAGTGGCTAAAGATACCGACACTTCAATGGTGTACTTCACCATCTTTTCACGTAACGCCGTGAATATATCCGTCACCCAGCTATCACCAATGTTTTGACCTATCGTAGGTAAAACAAAATCCTTGGTTTGTTCCTGGCAATATTTGGATATTTCTAAAAGCTGACGTGTATAGAACAACTCAACACGGCGATTGACCTTAACAGCCTTAGGCTTAGCCTTACGACCTTTTTTGCGTTTCTTGATCTGCTGAAGCTGAGGCTTAAGGATCTGTATGATCGTCGTCATTGGCTGTCACCATAGTTTCCAGCAATTTGATGTGATCTTCACTAATCACAGAGTAAACGCCGTCGATATTCAGCTGACGTGCGATCTGAGGCTCAGTAATGATGCCCATATTGAGATACTTCTCATCACGCTCAGCATTGGCTTTTTCCACCTCTGAACGGACTTTCGCATCTAATTGCCAGAGTGGATTGAACACCACATTCAGCTCAGGAAATTGACGCCCAAACGTAGACTGACAGATTACAGCGAGAAATTTCATCAAGATCGGCTTAAGGTTCCATTCCTGCTTAGTGGCAATTGAGTCGTAATAATTCCGAGTGTCATGCTCACCGGTTGCATTCATACCTGCAGGTGATTGACCAAACAGAATCGTATAAGGGATATCTGCCGCACCTGCCGTCTGTACTGAGAATTCACGCATCATGTCAGGCAAGCCAGCGAAGTTATACGTTTTCGAGCTGTACTCTTCCTCAGCATCAAGGACCAGCATACCGTTCAGACTTTTCATTAAGCCTACGGACATAAAGCGCTCCATAACCCCTTTCATATCCTCTTTGATCTTATCGACCAGATTGGGTGTTTGAATCACATCAATCTTCGATTCATGAATCAGGCTGGCAGATCCGCGCTTCACACTGGCATGGTCAAGCAGATCCTCATAGACTTCCTGCAAAATACTTTGAGGTTCTTCATTCACCACATCCGCATGGGCAATATGGATTAAGCGAGAATAGTGAATGCGCTTCTTCGCCTCATTTCCCATCTTCATGTCGTAAAATTCAGGCTGTTTGAGCAATCCACAACATGCCGACGGTGGCAAATATGTGTTTTTGTCCGGTTTGATATATTTCTTCTTAACCACCGTAAAGAATTCCAAACGACCTTGGCCAAGTTTCGAAATATCTAAAGGTTGATCTAATGCAGCACCATCAGCCGTTCCAAGCAGGATATATACAACGCCGTAGAGGCGCGAAAGGATCAAGCCAGATAAAAGCACCTGATTTAAATGAAATGCCTTACACGCTTCTTCAAGGCGTTTTAAATCATCGCCTTGAATGCCTTCATAGAACCAACCAGCACGAAGCATGTCTGAAGCAGGACGATTGACAATACGGCGTGCGAGCCAGTTCTGGTACACCGCTTCAAGCTGATCATCGTCAATGTCTTTCCGTACGAACTTACCATGCGAAGCCTTGTCACGCTCGGTACCAATATTCGATACCAAGTTTGTATATGCGCCAGCATCACCAATGGCATTCATTGCCTGTTTTACTGCATCAGCTACAAGCGTTTTAATTTTACCGCCTGTATCCGACTTTTTATCTTTAGCCATAAATACCTCTAATCAAATACAGTCGGCTTTTTCGCAAGTGAATCATTAATCGCGTCAATCGTTGGGTCCCATTGGTCATCATGTTCATGGGTGAAATCAGCTTTTAAACCCTCAATTTCTTCTACGTAGTTCAGTAACCATGGCGCACTTACAGGCAGAACAACACGACGATCCTCGACATAGAACACTACATCCATGGTCCGGGTCAGTTTGTCTGTATCACGTTGGATCGCCTTAATTGGTAATGTCGTTTCACGAGAGATGTTCTGGATCAGCATCGTTCCAGACGCTTTGTCCTCGATGGCCATGTACCGAAGCTTGCCAATCTTGGTATTGCTTTCCTTGTGCTTATTGATAAAAGCCTTAGCTTCCTTAATCAGCTCAGGTGCTTCCCATTTACCACGGCGCACGTCGATGATATATAGGCGATTGTCATACCCAAGGCCCGCACATAAGAACACTGAGAAGTCATTGTGCTCTTTGATCTTCTGCGCCGTATCTGCCCAGATCGCACGCCACTTCAGAACTGGTAGCTCAAGGTATCGATCAAACCACTCAGCCTTAACCAGATCGCCACCAAGCTTTTTCGGTGCCTGCTGGTACTGACTGCTGAATGTATAACGAGACACTGTAGCGCCGTCTTTGTCTTGGCCACCTTTCTCCAGCTGTAACAACGATAGTAATGACTCTTTCAAAAGCCAGTAGCTTTGACGGCCTTTTTCATCACGTTCGACATCTCGCGGCACTTTCTTTCGAATATGCTCTGGCAACGCATTGATGTATTCATCATCAATCAGGGCCGGTATCGAAATCTGATGCCAATTGCCCGGGACGTTACCCGTCATCACAAAGTTAGTCGGATCCTCAACGTGTAAACGCTGCATGATCAGAATAATTGGTGTGGAGGACTTAGCCTTACGTGAGTTGACCGTGTTCAGAATCTTACGATTTGCTTTGTTACGTGCCGTCTTACTGAATGCATCCTCAGGCTTGAGCGGATCGTCCAGGATAATCGCACCGGTAAATCCATTATCAGCCAATGTACCTGCACGGCGGCCCGTAACCTGACCACCCATTGAAGCAGAATAAACGTGCCCTGCCTCATAGCCGTCTACAGTCGTTTTCCAGCTTGCCTTAGCATCGGTACTGGTCGAGATCTTAACTGGCCATAAGCCCTGAAAATCGACCGATTTCACGATGTTTCGCGCCGTGGATGACACATCCTCTACAAGTGATTGTGAGAATGATAAATATAAGAATCTTGAACGCTGATTCCGTGCGATACCACGTGCAATCAGATTAGTCAGTAATTCAGTCTTACCCGAACCCGGTGGAACGTTAATGACTAAGTTTTCAATGCGACCAGCAATGACTTCATCAATTGCCCAGGCTATGTATTCATGGTGCCAATTGACCGAGAACTTAAAGCCCATACGAGGCAGGAAAAATGCACGTGTAAAAAATAAGTGTTCCTTTTCACATTTCACACGTTTTGCTTTGATTTTGACAGGATCAATATTCGTTTTCGAGTTCATCTATTGCCTGCCTTACTTGCTCATCAGTAGCAGTCACATAGGTAATATTTTCGCTTTGTAGTGGTCCACCACCTGCACCAGTCAATTCTGTTTTATTGGTGTATTTGCCACCTACATCTTCAGCAGCCTGCTTAAGAATGCTTAAAGCGGCTACACGGTTCTTACCATGCTTCTGATATTGGTTTTCCAAGCGTTGCAAACGCACTGACAAATTAGCAATTGGAATATTTTGTGGTGTGTCCAAGAAGTCTTTACGCGTTAATTCGAATTCATCTTTTAATTCGGCGCTTAAATCCTTGCCAGCTCGCTTGGTTGGGTCATAGGTTTCAACTTGTTGTCTGGAGACCTCCAAGTCAAATTCTTCCTTGACGAGCACTACAGTTTCTTGTGGTGTGTTAAAAACTGCAAGTGAACGAACTATAAAGATTTTTTGCTTCTTATTTAATGTTGCCATTTCTCTCTATCCGTCAAGGTACGTCAAGGAAGATAGGCAAAAAAATTTAACCTATGACACAGTTCCCACAACACGCAGCAATACTTGTTTCAGATACAAACGGCGCATTCTTGGCAATTTCCAAAAGTCGTTTTACCGACTCGTCTGCACCCCAACGCTTAACTTCACCAAAGAACACCTCCACATCATGGCCAGCCAGGTAATGCTTAGGTAGGCCAGTCATATCGCTATAAATGATTTCGCCGTCTTCATCCCGTTCAACACCGATGTGATACAGCTCATGTTCAATCAAGCGGCAGAACTCACGATCTGTAGCCTGTTCGCAATAAGTAGCATCTACGGTAATGAGATATTGAGGCACAAAACCAAACCAGTCCCGCATTTGCTGTTCCTGGCGTGCTTTCTTCCAACCACCTTGGTTAAACATGACCTTTTCACATTGGCCCAGCACCATACGTTTTTTCGCTACGGCGGCAGATGAGGCCCAGGCGAATGCAAGGAACTCTTCATTGTCATGCAGTAATTCAGCAATATGATCATGATCGGGGTTATGTAGTTCACCACCGAGAGTAAGCCAGTTATTCACGACCCATTCTTTAAGCTCTGGTGCTGGTGCCAAACGAATGACTTCCTCTTCCTCAGCCTGATCAATCAGCTCCGTCGGCGGGAATGGTCTGAACTGTTCCATAAGATGCCTTTAAATTTCTAAGCCAGGTAGTTGCACGACCCATGTTGATGTCATTAACTTCAAAGCGGTGATATCGATAACCCATTTCTTCAGCATGGTCATAGCGATCCATACTCCAAGCTTTTGTGGCCAACTTACCTTTTCGACCACCAGACCAAGGCCCACCAGCAATTTCAATTAATGTGAGATAGCCAACCAGGTGTAAATCAAAACGCCAGTGCTTCGTACTTTTAAAGTGAAAATATTCTTCGTATTTGATTTCCATCCGATCCAAGATTTCTTTTAATCGATCGAATGCTTCTAAGTATTTTTCACCAGCTTTAGGTAGGGGTCTGACACGCGATTTCTTTTTTGGCGGGATTTTTTGGGTGAAAAGTTTATAAGCCTTTTCATCCATACAAAGTGAACCGTAAATTATTAATGCGTTCTTTCAGCTTAATTATAATTTCATCGATTACTATCATTTGATGACGCGTCAATCCAGATCTGCTGAGATTCTGATACTTAGACAGCTCAGTACTGCAAAATTCTAAGTCTTGTTTAGCTTGTACTTTGTCTGTCATGGATACCACCAATAAGAAAATAAAAACCCCTCAACATCTAGAATGCGAGGGGTTTTGATTGCCGTAATACGATCGGCTAATTCGTGTAATTGTCTCGATGCTTTCCACACTTACGACATTCCACTTGGATAAAAATATCGGACTCATAATCGTAGTGGTGGAAGCAGAATAATCTTTGTAGGAATTGGAGCATGATTTTCTCCTGACAATAAAAAACCCGCTGAAAGCAGGTTTTTTGTATTTTTTAGAAAAATATTAACTAAGGCCATAAAAACTATTCAAAGACTGCGTGAGTAGATTAGCTGCGGTACCAATTGCAATTTCCCAACTACCATCCGCCGCTTTTGAAATCATTTTCCCATACCATTTAGAAACTTTTATACCAAAATTATCCTTTATAGAAGGCTTCCCGTCTTCCGCCAAAGCAACTTGCAACTCTTGAAGATCATTTTCGTTAACTCCCACACTCTTAAGTGTAGTTAACAGTGTTGAAAGATCCATCTGATTTACAATCATCTGATTGGTTTGAGTAACTTTACTATCCTGAACTTGTCCAGCGATACCCTGCATATTTCCAATATTATAAGTTGTACTAGTTATAGCCTTTTCTTTTTCTTCGCGAGTAAATTGCATCCCCTCACCCAAAATACCATTTTTTTCTAAAGTCAAAGACCAATCATATATTCGATTTCTAACGTGTGTTAGCACACTACGAGCAATAGACTTATCAACTGTTAATACAGGCTCACATGGATAATCCCCTTGCGCCTTAAGAAGAAAATCGACCACCACACTTGATAGTTGCTTTTCAAGCCATGAACTTTCCATTTGAATTAAATTCAGCAACTCTCCAACTGATTGAGAAAAATCAGCTCTTGTTATTAATTCATTGGTGTCTTCATCTGTTATATAGAATGGCTGTAAACCATGATAAGGATTGCGAATATACAGTTTCCCTCTTTTTTTCCTGTAACTTGGCAGGCTCTCATAATTCTCACTATATCCAAACAGTTCGTTACGGCACCATTGCTCAAACTCATCTAAATTAAGTTTGGTCGCTACAAGTATACTTCTCCTCAATAATTCTTCGATATCTGAATCAGCTCTCTGCGCCAAATGCTGTAATTGAAGAACTAATGGCAACTCATCAAAAGTATTGATTTCTAATCCCCAAAAAACTTATAAAAACTAAATACAATCATCCTCAAAAAACCTTATTTACTTTTTTCTTAGGAATCGTATCACCTATCTTAATTGTCGGTGGTGGTGGTGCAGGAATAGGTCTTTGAGTACTCACTTCTTATCACCACCCTTTGATGGATCAATCACTACAATCCATTCTTTATCTGTTTGAGGCGGTGGTGATGATGGAGGTCTTGGACTTGGTGGTTGATTCTGACTAGACATCACTTATTTCAAAATAACTTCAATTACGATCAATAATACCGACACCAACAAAAGTAATCCACAGAATTTTATCTCATTGAAAGCTTTAATTAAATTTTTAACTTTCGCTGAATTGGCTGAGTCATATTTATCAATAATTCCACTCAGTTGCTTTGAAAGCTCATAATAAATAGTTGATTTCGGATTATCCAACCAATATTCAACCATTGATATTTTACTTGATAGCTTCTCAACCTCATTCACCTTCAAACAGATGAATAAGAACCTTGATATGACTATCAGGCTAATAACACTAAGCATTATAGTGAAAAGAATTGGATAAAATAGTAATGAATGCCCGTCATCACTAGATCCAAAAAAATACTCTTTAGCAAATATGCTTATCGCAGTAATTATTATGGCTGTGAATGTAAGATACTTTGAAGCTTTATCATCTAGCCGTACAGATTGATTTTTCGCTTGTTCAAATTGCTTCTGCTGAAATTCATACACAGCCTTATACTGATCTACATCAAACTCATTACCATCATTAGTAGCCATATTAGTTCCCCACAAAAAAACCCCGCAAATGCGAGGTTTGAAATATAGTTAGTGACCTGACTACTCAAGCGCACTATAACAGAAATATGCCATATCCTGTCCGGACAAGCAAGTGATTAATCAATACGCAAGCGTTTATCATGTCCTGCTAAATAAAACTTTCCGCAATACACCATACTGTCGATAGAGGATTTCCCAAGACGGCGCTCATCAGCGAGTTGACGCAATGACATCCCACGAACACATTTATCAATAAAAATGCTCACAGCTACTTTTGCTGAAGAACAAATCGCTTCTGATTTGTTGACAGATACAATCAACTTCCGGACCTGTTCAGCCTCAAAATCATTAATCTTACAAACCAACTGATCCTTACGCGGTGCCAACCCTTTGTTATTTTCACAGATCAGCCAATAGATCTGATTCACCCCAAGCGAATCTGGTTCATTCCCTGACTTCATACGGCAGGTCTGAACATAAGCCCCATATTGCTTCAGCCACTCTTCAATTGTAAATTTCGTCCAATCCATCACTTCAATTTTCGCCGCTGCATTCATCTCAAATCCCCTACCATCTTCTCTATCTGCTGTATCGCTAAACCTGATTTCACTTGCTCTGTGCTAAACCGTATTACCTGAAAACCCATCATTGTTGCTGCGTTATATTTTTCTAAATCACCTAAGTACCCTTTGCCCCTTGTGTGCCTGCCACCACTCCAGATCCCACCTTCAACCTCAACCAATATTTTTTTACCCACTAAATGAAAATCTGCTCTCCACTTCCGCTTTGGGTGAAACTCAAATTCCTGCTCAAAGTTAATTTTTAGAGCTTTAAGTTCTCTGGCCAGCTTTGTTTCAAACTCATTCGGTACTTTTTCGCCTTTAACTTTGGGGCGTATGGATCTCCCTTTAGGTTTGGTGGCTTTCACCATCTTTTTGTATTCAGCGATTGAGTAGCTAGTCATTCACCCCAAACCCTCAATACAACAGCGGCAATAGCCATGAAAATAAACATCAGCGCTTTGTTTAGATCCTTCATACGGCAATTTCACCCTTTACATTCATAATGTCTTTGGCATATGCAGTTGCACGGTAATGACTCTCTGATACACGCTCCAAATAACCACCTTTGACATGCTCCTGAAGCAGGCTGTAAATAGTGGTTCTATGGAAATCAAAAACAGCTTCTTGCACGTCCTTCACTGAAAATGGCGTAGTGGCATAACAAGCAAAAAGCATCAAACTTATCTGATCTTCAAAGCTAACTTTCCTATGGATTTTTGAATGATCATCAGAATCAATTTGCTTAATCTCGCCACCATTTTTCAAAAATTCTTCAATTGTTGTATTCACACCCCACCCCCTACTTGTTCCACAATCGTTTTAATAGCTTTGAGTGTTAATTCATGGTCATCACTCGGCACAACGAATAGGCTTGCAATCATTTGAACTTTCTTGGCGTACTTGCGAGCATCTTTGCGATATTCATTACGCTCACGATCTAAATTTTCATTAAAGGCAAGCAGCTCGGCATGTTCTTTTTGAAGCTGCTCAAGATTCATTTCTAGGTAATCACTCACACCCCACCCCCTACACGCTGATCGGCCCAGTTGCATTCCACCAAGGTTAGTCCGCCCTGCTGGAAACGAGACCAAAGACGATCACCTAAATCTTTTTGAAGCTCAGCCAATGTGAGATTCGAAATCAACATGGTTGGCTTCATACGGTCATAGCGTGCATATAAAACTTTGTGCACCAACTCCCGACGTTTATCACGGTCATGCAATCCATATTCATCCAGGATCAACAGGTCGTACTGGCTGAAATCATAAATCACAGATTTTTCTGTAGCGTCCGGCTGCTCCCATGCGTTCATGATTCGCTGTGCCAGATCTTCGCTGGTGATGTACCGTGCATACTTGCCTTTGTTGAGCAATGTTCGAGCCGTAGCGCAGCTGAGATGAGTTTTTCCTGTACCAGTAGGTCCAACCATCACAAAATTGTTTCTGTGGCCGCTGATCATGTTCTTGGCAAAGGAAACAACCTGATTCAGTGCGTTCTGGTGTCCAGCGTGTTGAACGTTGTAATTCTTAAAACCTGATGTTGCATGGCGCTCTGGAAGCATTGCCCCTGCAAAGTGTTTTTCACGTACGGTACGATCAATTTCAGCTTGTGCATTGCGCTTTTGCTCTTCCAGAAACTCTACGGCGCATTGTGGGCATTTGTGATATGGACCGGCTTGAACCATCGCTATTTTGTGTTTCGAGCAGATCGCTTGTGTTTGTTTTAATCCCTGAGTCAGCATCGACATTGCGTTCATACAAAGTCCTCCGGGATATGGACTGGTGAATTTACTGGTGCGTGATGTTGCGATGCTTGGTCTGCCCAAGCTGTATTCACATCCAGATTAGAATTTTGTTTTTCAGAAGGTTGATACGTTTTTTGAGTGTATTTACGCTTGATCCACTTCACGAAGTTTGAATACATTTGGGTGTCTGTGATCAAGCCTGCGTTCAAACGTGGTTCGTAGTGAGCATTCACTTCAAGTAAAATCTGATTCACCAGTTCTTGGGTCATCGGGGTTTCACCTGATCGCTGTAACCAAGAATTCAGAGAATGTAAATCTGGTGTCCAGAGATTCAATACCTGATCAACTGAATTTTCCTGCGCGTTTTTCTCTTTAAAGTTTTCTTTAAATGTTTCTTTAAGTGTTTCTTTAATAGGGTCCCGTTCAACGGTACTAGTCCCGTCACCTTTCGCGGTACTAGTCCCGTCCCGTTTGGTGGTACTAGTCCCGTCACCTTTAAGGGTACTACCTTCATTTGGTACTAGTCCCTTTTCGCGGTACTGGTCAGGAGTAAATTGATATTCACTTAGACAACCTGTTGTTCTCTCAACTTTGATCAAGCCGAGTTCTTCCAGATCACGAATACATGACATAACCGTATCGCGTTTTTTGATACCGCAATATTTTTGAAATTGAGTGATGGCGATTGGGTGAGATACGCGGTCAAATCCAATGGTTTGACGCATGACAAACATTAAACACTTAAACGCCTTATCGTTTAACTGGGCCATGATCTGACCGTCAATTAAGCCATTTGGCATCTTGGTGTAGCGCTCTTCTTTATTCGACATAGCTTTGCGCTCATTTTTTGGAAAATGAACTACTTGCCCTTGAGGTATTGGTGGTTCATGTGCTAAATTTGATTTCATGTTCAATGCATTCCAAAGTTTTGAATTAAAAAGCCTGATCTCGTAAATCAGGCTTTTTCTGTTTCTGGGTTATTGATACAAGCCTGGACTTGTTTATCTAGCTCAGCCAAAACAATATGCATTTGATGAATTACTTTTGACATATCACGCACTTCGCCCGCGGTAATACGACCGTCAGCCATAATTTCGCGGAACGTGCTCATCACATCCCCACCACGCATTCCAACACACAAAACCTTATCGGTAAGTGCCATATCACGGCATTCAGGGATTTCAGGAAGGTCAATTGCAACCTTTTCATGCTCAGCAGCTAGGGCTTGCAAAATACGAAAATCACCAGTCAAAGCCATCAATTTGGAAGCCTCAGCGAGTGTTAAGTGATGAGTCTCAGTATTTGGATTGATCTTGCTGTTGAGTACAGCCGAGCTTTTAATTCCCATACGTGGAGCCAGTGAGACTGAGCCACCTGGATAATCGCGAACTGTGTTGTACGCTGCATCTGTTATGTTCATTTGTCCTTCCTTCGAACGTATTTATTTAAAATCAAATGCTTAATAATTGGTTTAAGCAGTTAAGAGCGGCGGTGTGGGTACTTCTCGAACAATCTTGTAGGAAATCCCCGGTATAACAGCCATGATTTTTCCAACAGAAGGATCTGGAATGTACTCACCCCATTGATTAATCGCTTGGGGGGTAATGCCAATTTCTTCAGCTAAGCGTGATGCATTTTTAAAATGATCAAGAGCATCGCTGGTTTTGATGAGTACTCTCATGCTTAATCTCAAAAGTATGCTTTATTATTAAAGTGTACTTTAATATATTTTTGCAAGCAAGCTTTATTAATATTGTTGTAAGCTGACTTTAAATTTAAAGTGAATTTTAATATGAGTACTCTTGAGAATCGGATCAATCAGGCCATATCTCATTTTCTATCCAGGAATAAACTTAAGAAGTTAGATAGATCGGCTATGGCCAAGTACTGCGGAGCATCTGTGGCCGCTGTTGGTCAGTGGATAAACGGAAAAACAGGCTCACTTGATAGCTTAAAGAATGCTAAAGCTGCGCAGTATCTGGGGGTAAACCCGTATTGGTTGGCTGGTGATTCCAAGTATGGAATGCTGGAGGAATCAGGTGATCAGAAACTTGATAATAATGTGGACTTATCTCAGAAAATAAGCCTTGAGGGTCGTCCTGTTCCTGTTATTTCATGGGTAGCTGCTGGATCTTTTGATTCAATCGAAACCATCCTGAAAGACACGAAAGTTGATGAACATCTTCCTCCACTCAAAGAGTGTGGTAAGAACGGTTATGGCCTTATTGTTGTTGGGAATTCTATGAAGCCTGAGTTTAAGCCAGGCGACCGAATCTATGTAAATCCCGACATACAGACTTTTGATTTAAAAACCGATGATCTGGTGATTATTGCTTGTAGCGGAGACACGGAAGCGACATTTAAAAAATTAATCATTGAGGGTGGTGATAAATATTTGCAGCCACTTAATCCGAACTGGCCCGAGCAAATTATCAAGCTGACAGAAGATTGTCGCTTGGTTGGCAAGGTTGTTGGTCTACATAGAAAATTTTAAGAAATAAAAGCCGCTATATGCGGCTTAGATTTTATCAAGATGTTGAATATGGTAGCCCCCAAAAAAGAAGGAAAGCACAATGATCGCAACACTTAATAAATCCAAAACTGCGCTAACAATTAATCGTCAAGAATTTAAATTGGCATTAGGTAAAATCGGTGAAGGGATTGATAAACAAATAGCCTCGCTTAAAAAAGCCAAACAAAGCTATGACGCTGCTGAAATAGCACGTGAGGTCATTAGTGAGGAAAATATCTTTGAAGCTATTATTGAAGGCTTTAACGAAGCAGAAGAGACCAATCTAAAGCTGACTGACATAACCAATCTTGAAGTGGCACAAGGATGGATAGATGAGTTTTTAGAAAAGTATTCTGCGCTATAAACCTTAAATCATTTTTTGTTGGCTGGATAAATAAAAAAGCCGCTATATGCGGCTTGGGATTTGTCCAAATAATAATTACGGGAAATGTGATATGCAAACAATTGAAATCAATTCCCATAAGATTAGCCATGTGCTTTATCAGAACCACTTGCTGACTGTGGTACTTCAGACGGGTGAAAGGTTTCTTTACCGACTACTTGAATCAAGTACGTTTACTCAGTTTATTGAAGCCGCTGATAGAGATAAATTCTTTAAAACCGAAATTGAAGCGAAGAAAAAGTTTAAGCGTATTCAGCTATTTATTTAACTGAAACAAGTTACGAACCCGATTAGTTGTAAACTGGTTGGTAAGTTACTGGCTTAGATGTATCAAGGTAATTTTATTTCATAAAGATGTTTTATGATTTGATCAGAAACATAATCTGAAATGATTAAAATATTTATACATTATGAATATTCAAATAGTGAAAAAAGATGATAACATGTTGGTGAGTTACCATTATGGTAAGAAAAGTTTTAAGTAAATATGGTGAATCACCTCCTGTAGATGGTTCAACAACTAGAAAAATTCAAACTAAAGAACCTCTAAATCCAGTGGATGAAGTTCTTAGTATATTGAATAATAGCCTTCCCAAGACTATGACACGTAAAAGTATTGCGGATTTACAGCGCATGCGATTTGATGAAGATGAGTTAAGGGAATTAATTATTTATGCAGCCAATTATGGTCATTATCGTGACTCTGAATGGTGTGAATTTTCAGATAAAAGTCCTTGGTTTGCATGTGATAGTTATGAAGTTAAACGCAGAGAGTACATTGAAAATGCAAATAAATATTTAGATGTTTGTTATTTCCTAAAGTTTTGCATTCACAAATCTGGAAACATAATCTGCACTTTTTCCTGTCACTTTAGTAATTAGGGTTGTTTATATGAGACACAAAAAAGTTACATGCTTAATCTGTGAAGAAGGGATCCTCACTCCTAAAATTGGCACTGAACTACAAGTATATAAGAATATTACGCGTAATTTAAATTTTCACTACTCTGAATGTGATTGTTGTGGTTCAGAAACAGCAACATCTTATCAAATTCGCTCCAATAAGCGCGAAATGATTAAATTCCAAAAAGAAGTTGATGGGCTTTTAAGTTCTAGTGAAATTAAGAGCATTCGAAAGTCATTGAATCTTACTGTAAAAATAGCTGGTGAACTTTTTGGTGGTGGCCCTGTGGCATTTTCAAAATATGAAAATGATGACTTAATTCAGAGTCTTCCCATGGATTCAGCTCTACGTTTAGCACAAAGCAATCCACATTCAATATTAGATTTAGCTAAAGTTAGGAGAGTTGTTTTACCCAAAAAACTTCCTACCCTTGTATCTTCACCATGGATCATTCCTCTCCATGATGATTATTCATTTAGTGCAGATGCTTTTAGTTATGAAAGTGAACCAAAAACAATTCCCGTAAATATCATAAATTTTCCAGTAATAAATAATTTTTTAGAGGTATTTGATCATGTCCAATAAGAATATAAAAATTGAAAAAGTAAATGAAGTACAAACATATAAAGATGACACCCATGAAACTATTTATGTTGATAAGTTGAGTAGCTTAGCAATGGGGGTTAGTGTGTCTCGCTTAGGTTTTGGTATTGAAGAACCCCACAAAAAGAAAGTAAATGAGAAATACACTATAATTATTCCCACAACATCTTTAATTGAAATGATAGAAGTGCTCACTCAATCGCTCGCAAATCAGGATCTTAAAGATAACCTGATTCAAGAGATTGAAAAATATAAAGCCAAATTATAAATGTAAACTAATCCAACCCACCCTGTGTGGGTTTTCTTTTATAAAATTCTCTATATAATTCAAAGTCCAAAAACAATAAAACTAGACTATGAGAACAATAACCTTAGCTACCCTACTCTTATCTTTGACTTTGTCCGGCTGCCAGAAGCAACCAGATGAAGATGTAGATCCAATTGCCACCGCTACAGCTTTTGAGAACTCAGACAATATTCTTAGCAAATATCTGGAAAAGTTGGATTCAGAGTTCACCACTCAAGATGCGCGGGTAAAAATCTTATGCAGAGACTACCCACGTGAGTATGAAAAGAACTATATGCCCAACTTGTTGAAGCTATCACCCGGTGAATACTCTGAAGTCGCACTTCTGGCTGATATGGATTTAGTTTTGGATCACTACAAAGAGAAAGATGCTATTCAGTGCTAAAGCTTTCTTACTTCTGAAATATTAAATCTTTATATTGGACTTAAGACCTCTCATGACCGGGTCTGTAATAACAAAGTAAAGCATCACTAACCCGCTATCCGCGGGTTTTTCTTTATGTAAGGTAAGTGTAACCTTGTCTTTAAATGTTACATTATAACAATTAGTATAATGATACCTATGATTCATAAATAGAAAGGTAAGTATCAATGAAATATTTGTTAGGTGCAGCATTGTTAGGATTAGCAATTACTGGCTGTACTTCAAATCCAAAAAATGAAGTGGTACAAGAAAAAGTTGTGAGCAATACTCCGGCTGAAACTCAGGTAATTAACTTTACTGGTCCAATGGATCTTACAGTTGAATTGAAATCTTCGGATAATTTTGAAACTGCAGAAATGACAGATAATTCTGGCAAGGTTTATCACCTTAAGCGAGCTATTTCAGGAAGTGGTATGCGTTTAGCCAATAATGATGGTGTTTCAATTCACTTCAAAGCTGGTGAAGGTATTGTAGAGTTTATGAGAGACAAACCTATCAGTATTACTGAATACAAAAAATAAGATTTACGCTTTAAGAGAACCCACCTTGTGTGGGTTTTCTTTTGTCTATTAAACCATAAATTAAAGCAAAGTTTATAAATATTATTAAAGTGTGCTTTACATGATCTATTTATTAAAGTATGCTTTAATCATCAAGTAAAAAGAAGCCCCAACGTAGCGGTAACTACTTGAGGCGTGACCCACACTCTCTCTGTGAGTAAAGTAATTATGAACACAAAATTAACTCCACACAATAGCTTCAAGGTAACTCTGTTTACTGCTGCCTTAACTGTAAGCGCCTTGGCGTTTGCTCATCTTGCTGACTTTGGCACTGACCAAGTAGCACCAGCTCAAAATATTCAATCTGAATATGGAATCGTTTCTTTAAAGATGCTCGACGATATGCGCGGTGAAGCAGTCGTAAATCTGGATGGTTTCCGTTTGGAAATCACTTCATTTGAAGTTGAAGCATACTCGGATGATTACGGTGTACCAGGTTCTGAGTTCACGAATGTAGAAGTAGTAGAACTAGGTGAAATCAAAATATTCGATGCCAATGGCAATCCGTATAAAGACTTCACTGATCATCAGGATCACCGCGAAATCAATTCAATGATCGCTGGTCACATCATGAAACATCGTCTGGTGGAGGTGCAGTCATGATCTTAAATTCCCCTGAACAAATCTTTGCAGCACTTAGCAAAGGCCAGCCAGTGATGTGGTGTGAGGAAGGCAGTCAAGATTGGACTACTTTAAACAGCCAGACACAGATTAGCTTTTCTGATTTGTATACCGGCTTCCTGCAATTCAAGACTGAAGAATTGCCGATATTCAGACTGCCAATCGAGTCTGCTGTATATGCAGCTCAAGCGAAATACTTTGTTGAGTTCGTGCATAACCTGCATGGTTTTGAAGTGTATCGCGTTGGCAAGGAAAATCGATTCAGCTACTACGCTGTCCGGGTTAATGGCAACCGTCCTTCTACACGTGACTACTTTGTCAATCTGGATGTTTTCCGTATTGGCAATACCAGTGGTGTTTTGCAAAGTGTAGATAAATCGACGCTACATGCTTCGATTAAAAATGGCATAGAGCGTGCTCGATCTGTTAAACGCAAGGCTCAATACAACCAGGTATTAGAAAGCACCGGTCATTTTGCTACTCAAGCATATCAAGACTATAAGCGTAAAAACCGTCCTGCAGGAGTACGTTGAGATGGCGATTAATATTATTCCGGCGAATCAAGCGCTGCTAGTTCAGGCAATTATTGTTTATCTGTATGCCGATCCGGGCTTGGGTAAAACCTCTATCGGCTTTACGGGTGATAAAGCTATTTCATTCGACTTTGACAAAGGTTCCCACCGTACTGGTGAACTTCGTCGCGGTGCTGTAGTTCAGGCTCACCAGTGGTCTGATGTTGCAAACCTAACAATGGCCGATCTTGAGCCGTATAACACCATTGTGATTGATACCGTTGGTGCAATGCTTGAAAGCATCAAAACTCATTTAATGCTGAATGCGACCAATAAACAGAAAGATGGATCGTTAAAGCTTAAAGCCCAGGGCTTGGCCAACAACATCTTTAAGCAATACGTGAATACTCTGATCGCATCTGGAAAGGATGTGGTGTTTATCGCCCACGCTTCTGAAGATCAAAGCGGTGACCAGGTAATTTATCGCCCTGATCTGGGTGGTAAAAACCGTAATGAGCTATATCGAATTGCTGACATCATGGGTTATTTGACCACAGTCACTACTGGTGAAGGTAAGAATGCCCGGGTGATTAGCTTTAAGCCTTGCCCTACCCATCACGCTAAAAATGCGGGTGGTTTAGGTGGTGATACTGGTGAAGTGTGGGTGCCAGATCTAAAGACCAGTCCTACATTTCTGGCCGACCTCATCAAGCAAGCCAAGGACCATATCAATACCCTGACACCTGATCAATTGGCCGCAATCAAGGCTCAAGAAGATCTAGAAAACTGGGTACAAAGCTGTGGTGAGGCCCAGTATGCGAGTGATCTAAATCAGCTCACTCAGTCTCTTGAAGACGCTCATCTGTATTACAAGAATATGCGTGCTGAATTAGTTCGCCGTGCTCTAGAAATGAAGTGCACGTTTGATAAACAACGTAATGCCTGGGTAGATCCACCAGAGTTCAATGGCATTTCTGATGAGCAGCTGGCCGATCTGCAGGATTTCATCGATACCTGTGGCCTTGATGCAAAAACAGTATGTGAACACTTAGGGCTTGATGCTCTCAACCAGATAGAAGCTTCTAAATTTGAAGCTGTAAAAAATGAAATAGAACAAGTAGCGAAGGGAGCAATGACAGCATGAAAATTCTAAATAGCAAAGAAGCTTTTGAAGCAATGATGGCTGGCCGAAATATCATGTGCCGCGCTGCTGGCGAGTTAATGGATTTTGATGATCTGTCTCAGTTCCCTGCTACGATTTTCGCTATGCCAGGCTATGAGTTCTGCATCAAGATTGAAACCATGGAACTGGCTGGTATTACATTTACCAAGTCTTTGACTCTTGATGATGTCGTGGAAGATCAGGAAATCTTTATTATTCATCCTGAGCATATCTCACAGATTAAATACAGCAAACAGTGCATGGAGTATTTCAAAGCTGTCGACAATGGTTTTGCTCAGGCGGATAAAGAAAATGCCGAATTACAATTAGTGGCAATGGGTGGGCTATTTGGTCGAATTATTGTCTATCCCCCAACTATAGACAATACAGGCAAACCCAAAAAGAGACGCTCAACCAAAGCTAAGAATGAGACTGAACAGGCTGGTATACCAGCTGGCCCAGGTGATGCTGTACCAGATATTGAAAAACAGCCTGAGCCAGAGGTGATTCAGCCTATTGAAGCCATAGAGCAAGAAGCCACTATTAATACTGAAACTCCAGTTACAGAAATTGAAGCGGATTCAGTTGAAACCGACCGGGTAAAGCTTGTTGAAAAGTTCACTGCACAAATTGATCAGTTTACTAAGGAGGATGACGTTCTTTCATTCCGTCACGTATTTCTGGCCAATGGACACCTGGATCAAAAAGATCAACAGCACTTGTGCAAGCTTACTGAAGACAAATTGCTTGAACTAGATCCTGAGCAATACACACCCAAGGTGGAACCAGTTGTAGATGAAGTTATTGAAGTCATACAACCAAGCTTGATTGATCAAATTGAAAATGCTGCACGTAAACAAGCAGCAGTGGAAAGTGCTGAACATGGTAGCGCCTCTATCGATCTATTCTACAAAAAGAAGAAACAGGTTCTGATCAACCGCATCTATGACATGGATTCAGTGGAAACTCTGGAACGATTAGCACCAGCAATACCTGCAGCTAAATTACTTCCAGCTGATCATCAGGAGCTACTCAGTATTTATGCTCAGCGCAAAGATGCCTTGATCCAAGCTGCTGAAACTGGGGAGGCTTCATGAGTTATTCCTACTCTTCTATGACCCGAGTGCTGCTTGTGCAGTACAAGGGTCGGGTTAGGACTTACCGCAATATCAACCTATTCGGTATTGATGATTGCCTTCGAAATTTTGCGAACACCTGGGGGTACAGATGATCTTCAGAATTAAAAAGAAGCATGAAGTTGGTTTCAAGTTGTGGTTGGAAAAATTGGGCTACATCAAAAAAGAGCTTGCAGATGGTAGTTCTACGTTTTCAGGCAAAGGCACACGCAAGACGTTGAGTTATGTGCTCTTAAAGAAAGATTTAACAGGTAATGCAGCATGTCAGGCGCTATTTGGTGAATATGAAGAGCACCTGGATAACCCTGATTATTTAGATGTGAAGGTGGCGTGATGGATATTCAGAATATTGATTTAAGACGCGGTGATTTTGAAGGGATGCACCCAAAAGCAAAACTGTTTGGCTTTGATGAAGATAAAAAGCTATACACCGGAGATGGTGTTGAGAGCATTAACTGCCAGTGGACGACTTGGTGCGCGTGCATTGGAATGTTGCACTTGGATGGTAAGGAAGCCCAAGCAGTGCCGGAAGGGTTTGTTTTGGTGTCAAAGGATACGCTGAATAAAGCACTCAATCCCAATGATTATGATGAAGCTGTTTGTTCTGCAAATGAGCTTTTAGCAGTAATCGAAGCACAGGAGCTAGCTAATGACTGAAACAAAAACAGCCGTTGCAAACTTCGCTATCGGTGAGCTGCATAAAGAACTGCCTTTCGACTTACTGTTTAACAACGCCGAAGCTGAAATATTCTTTGCGTTCGTGGATGAATACAAAGGTGATATTGGCCTGCCAATCACTCACAAGAACGGCCTAATAGCAGTTCAAGTAAACAGTGGTAATGTCAGCGCGATTTACGACATGCTTGCGCGCCATGTTGAGATGTATGTGCAGCCAGTGCCGTGCATCAATACACTTATCAAGAGCGGGCAGTTTGATCGGGATTTTAAAGATGTGTTTGGGTTGTCGGAATCAGTAAAGCAAAGTTTAAAGGAGATTTCATAATGGGAGCAGCTATGAAAATTGATGATCCAGTTGATATCAGTTTTATGTTACTCATGAAGTATCGTAAACCTGTGATCAAACTTGAAGAGCTCTTGCCGGATTACTTGCCTCATCTTACAATTGAACAGGCAAATAAACGCGCAAATAAATGTACTCTTCCATTTCCTGCATTTAAATCGGATGGAAGAAACTCCCCTTTTTATGTTCATCTAAGTGATGTGGCATCTTGGCTTGAAGCAATACAAAAAGAGTCTAAGAAAGACTGGGTAGCAATGAACCATTGATTGCTAAATTATTGATTAATTGCCGCATGGTTGCACCTATTTTGCACCTTGCACCATGCGGTTATTTAATAAAATACTGATAAATAATAATTTTTATAATGTATTTATGATTAATCTATCCCACCTGCCATCGGGGCGACAATCAAATTGTTTGACAGTTGATATGGACCAATATACATATAAATTCATCACTTTTTTGATGGGCATAGTATACTGCATCTGCCTTATTCGCTCATCTTTTCAATTAATTTACCACACCATGAATAAAACTTTTGCTGATTGTTTTTCTGTTAAGTCATTGTCTGTACTTGCACTTTCTCTGGGTCTTGCCGGCTGTGGCAATGGCTCATGGTGGTCAAAAGATGATGAACCGACACTTGAAGTTGAACATATTCGTAAAGCAATTCCGAGTCGGGTAAATCAGCGTGAGTCCTGGGCACAAGATATTTACGACATCACCGAACAGTTGGGTATTCCTCAAACCAAGGAAAATGTCTGCACGATTGTGGCCGTGGTCGATCAGGAATCCAATTTTGTGGCAGACCCTACAGTACCAGGTCTGGGAGAAAAAGCGGTTAAAGAAGTTCAGGATCGTCTTGAAGAAAAATTCAAAGATAAGCTTGGTCAAGCAATTGGTGGCACAGTTGCTGGATATTTCCAGGAAGTTCTCAAGAACCATCCGAGTCCTGAAGACAATTACCTGAGCCAGATGCGCCGGGTCAAAACGGAACGTGAACTCGACGAATTATATCGTGAAATATTTGACTATATGTCGAAGCATTACCATGTCAGCGCACTGACCGGTGCTGCAAAACTGGTCGGCCAGAACATTGGCGAGAAAATGAATCCGATTACCACTTTGGGTTCAATGCAAGTGCATATTAGTTATGTCAAGGAATATAAACGTCAAGGTGGCAACATCGCAGCCTTACGCTCCGATGTCTATACGCAATATGGCGGCCTATATTACGGGATTCATCGTCTGATGATGTATCCTGCAGATTATGACAAACCGATCTACCGTTTTGCAGACTATAACTCGGGCATGTATTCCAGCCGAAATGCCGCTTTTCAGAGTATGCTGAATGATTTAACTGAGGCCGAACTCGATCTGGATGGCGATCTATTGCTATATACCAAAGATGGCGCAGTCCGTTCGCAGAAAAGCCAATCCGAGCGTGAACTGATCAGTGTTTTTGCCAAAAATAATTTTATTATTACCGAACGTCAAATCCGTGTGGATTTAAAGAAAGAAAAAGACAAAGACTTTGAAGACACGATGACTTATCGTGGCGTCAGTAAGCTTTATCAGGAAACGACAGGCAAAGATCCTATTTATGCGATCATGCCTGAAGTAGTCATTTCCGGGCCAAAATTGAGCCGTGATTATAATACCAACTGGTTTGCCACCCGTGTCGATGGGCGATATCAAACATGTATGCGCAAAATCAAGAACCTAAAACTCTAGCCTTATTTGATTTTGATGGCACCCTGTATCCACATGATAGTTTTACCGGGTTTATTTTTTATGCCTTGAGAAAACGGCATATTGTGAAACGTGGCCTGCAAATTTTGCCGTGGATTCAGGCATATTATTTAAAGCTCTATCCTGCTCATCGCATGCGCCCCAAACTATATACCAGCATGTTTAAAGATAGTAATGCAGAGGAAATTCTGCAATTGGCTCAAGAGTATGCTGCAATACTGGTAGATAAACTTGATCCAGCCTTATTTAATCAGCTCAGAAAGCATCAACAACTTGGCCATGATGTAGTTCTTGTTTCAGCCTCTCTGGATTTATATTTAAAACCG
This sequence comes from Acinetobacter sp. YH12151, assembly GCF_013418355.1. Taxonomy (NCBI): domain Bacteria; kingdom Pseudomonadati; phylum Pseudomonadota; class Gammaproteobacteria; order Moraxellales; family Moraxellaceae; genus Acinetobacter; species Acinetobacter sp. YH12151. The sequence goes on from NZ_VPCG01000001.1 coordinate 201,217, forward strand.
GTCTGCAACTATTTAAATATCGATTTAATCTGTAGCGAAGTGGAAATCAAAGCCGGAAAAATGACGGGGTTTTATCAGACTGCGGACTGTAGCAAGGAGCAAAAGAAAATCAGGATTTTAGAAAAATATAATCTGAAGGATTATGCTGAAATTTATGCTTATGGTAATAGTGATGAAGATGAGGAAATGCTGAGTTTGGCAACTTATTCTTATATGGTGGGTACTGATCAGGTATTACCTAAAATTATTGATTGTAGAAAATTGGCTTAGATTAAAGTCACACAAAAAATATGGGGGAAAAGTAACTCGATTAGCTGAAAGAACACCTCTAAAGCTAAGGCGATTATCTCTACCAGATAGAATCCGCTCTAAAAATTGCCCTAGAAAGTCACTGGGCTGGGATGCACCCAGTGAATTTAGGCTGATTTTTATACTGCTATACTTGCTGCTTGAATCCGCCAAGTTCTACCAATAAAATCTCACATATAACGCAAACCAGATAATGTCATAACCTTTTGAGCAGGCGTAGCACTCCCACCACTGCTCCCATTATTTAGTTTTACGTTAACACTACCATTTGTTGTAGTTATACCCTTTCCTGTAAAAGTTAAATTACCTTTAATATCGATGTTCCCAGTACCATTAAATTTACCAGAAGATGCGCCTGTACCACCAGCGCCACCTGAACCCATAATATTCCCATAAAGGCTCATAGGACTGTTATTTTTAACCTCAAAAGTTATGGTTTTATCACTGAAGAACAAAATATTTGAAATTTTAGTTCGTTCTGTATCTATTGTTTTAAGTGTTCCCGTCGTATCGCAATATTGTGTCGGTATACCAGTTGCACTCGAGCCACATATTCTAGCTTTTTTTGTAGTCAAATCTGTACTAGATTCCAAATAATAAGGATAAGGTGCATAAGCCTTACCAGCCCCCCCTTGGTTAGTAGTAATAACTTGCATATCTCCAGTTGCAATGATTGTGTTCACTAAATCACGAGAGGACTTTAGATTAATATCAACCTCTCCCTCAAACCACAGTACGCCTGCTGGAATTGCTGAACTGGCAGCATCAATTGTCCATTTTTTACTAGCCCCACTACCGCTAACCGTAATACCAGAAATACTACTGCAAGTTACTGGTGCTGTTTCAGTATTATAAATACTAGGGCCATACAAATTATTTTTAGCGCACTTGCCATTTGCATAAAAAATATAATTTGAAGATGGACGCAACTCCTCAGCGGTTAAAAAAGTTGTTGGCTGGTAAGGCTTCACTGTAAAACCTGTTCCATCCAAAAAATCTTCTACTGTATAATAATTATTACCATTACCCTTAACGATACCGCTACCTTTTCCAGCATCTCCTACCTGTATCGTCTGATTACCCTGTAGATTTATCTCGTGGCCTACTTGTAACCCCCCAGCAAAGATTGAACCATCAAAAGCCCCTCCTCCTGTCGTTATCTCTGTATAAATTGCCCGAACCACGGAAGAAGCACCGCCGCTTTTTGCGGTTATGTCATAACAAAAATAATTCTTACCACCTGTACTGGCAGGGCAACCTTCTGTTGTAGTCACGACCTTATACGTTGCGATCGTCGCTGCTGGGGAGCCATTATCTTTGATCACGCCATTATTAATTTGAGCAATCTGCGTAGCGGACAACGGTTTTAACAAACCGGTTAAAGCTTGATAGCCAATCGCCGACTTAATCTGCGCCTGCGTTTGTGCATGAGTTGTCAGTGAACTATCCTGCAAACTCCGTACAGAAGTGACCATACCGATAACCAAAGTGGTTAAGGCAAGACCAATCAATAGAATAAGTAAAATAGAAGCAAACCCAGCCTGTTTATGCATTTGTCTACTATTTACAGGGAAACGCATAGTTCGAAAAACTTGATGATTACACATATTAAACGCTCCCTTAGGTAGTCACATTAAATAAACAGGTTGAATTGCTTAGAGTAGGTAACGTAGTACTGGTACTGGTTGCATAAATATTGGCTTTTACTTCTACATAATACTTACCGCCAGATGCCGTTGCCGTCGTATTCGTCACACCAAAAGGCGTGCAAATATTAGAACCTGTTAATTTAGTCACTTTCAGCGATATGTTTCCCACACCTGAATTCACAGTACTCGGCATATCAGGAGCAGCAGAAATTAACGTTTGTGAAGGTGTGGTGGTTGGAGAGGTAGGAAGTGCTAAAGTCGTACAGCTATATCCTGCACCATCTGTACCAAGATAATAAATTAAACTCTTACCTGCGGATTTTAATGCTTGGCAATTGCCACTTGATAATTTCCATACAAGTGCATCAGCTTCAGTAGTTTCAATATTAGAAGCCGTTATTGCTGTCGCACCTGCGTAGGCTTGAATTAACTTATCACTGCTATTTCCATAAGAATCTGTAGGTGAAGTCATGTTATAACCCACTCCCTGCAAAATACGGTCAGCAACAATCAAACCCGTGGTAATGTTGGCATCAATGCTTGCCCCTCGTGTCGTTTCAGCAGAAACATAACCTAAAGATACATAAGCCCTTAATATTGCTAATATAATAACCAAAGAGATAGTTAGCGCAATCATAATCTCAATCAGTGACATGCCCTGCTGTTTTTTTAATGTACCGTTCATTTTAAGTACCTTCAGGGTGAAATAACCGATTTAACAGGGATAAATGTATTCGCACTGTCAACTTGTATAGAAGGAGACTGGACAGTTACGCTTGCTGAATAGGCTGTGCCTGCGCCTGGGCTTGGTGGATTACTAGTAACAGATGCATTTACTGTATAGTTAGTTGAAATCAAAGTGCATGGTGTTGTGACACTTGTACCATTAATTGTAATGCTACTCGTATTAACACAGCTTGAAGTATCTGCCTTCACTGCAATCTGGCGCATTTTGTTAATCGCCTGAACCTGAATATTACCATCTCTCTGCACCACAGCCGTACGTGCAGCAATGTAAGCACCACCTAAACCAATAATCGCCATTAATAGTAAAGAAATCAGCACTTCGATCAGTGTAATACCGGCCTGATGCTGATATTTAGAACTGTGCTGTAACTGTAACATTAGAAATTCCTGAGCGAGATATTGTATAGCCACCAGTACAAGTTGTATCTATGAGTGCAGCATTGTTATTTAACTGAATAGCTGTACAAGAAGAACCAGAAGGAGCATTTAACGTTATCGAGACAGCCGCAGGATATTTTGTACTCCATAAAACAGTACTGTCATCGGATGCTTTAACGTTAATGACACCTTCTGCACCACTACTACCATTCGTTACCGTAAGTTTTGCAACCATTGGATTAGTATCTGTTTGCAGTTTACCATTTGGATTTTTTATTGCCTCTGTGGTGGCTTTATTATAAGCCTCAACCAGCAATTTTTGGGTTTTCTCAACCTGGGTTTTGGCTACCCATGACGCTCCCAAGGGAATTAATGAAGCTGCTGAAATTCCCAAAATAGCAATCACAACAACCAGTTCAATTAGGGTTACCCCTTTGCAAGCCCTTACCATGAGGTTAAACCACCACAGCCCGTCGTACTTGGCATACCTCTTGTATTGGTATTAGTAAGCGTTAAGGTACAGCCGTTACTCTGTGTACCACTTATACCCGTAGCAGTAAGTGTATAAGTAGTGGGTGTTATACTCATTGTATAATTAAAATTAGCAGCTTCTGCAGGTGTCCAGGTGATACCAGTCTGATTACTGATATAAGTTTTAGTATCAGCAGTCGTAGTCGTAGCGGTAGTCGTAGCTGTAACAGGATTCATTGGATACTTTAATGCTTTCTGATAAGCATTTTCCATCATCAGGCTTAATGTGACTAAATCAGACCCAGCATTATTAGCTCTTGCTTTTTTGACATATTTCCCATAAGCCGGCAAAGCAATTGCTGCCAGAATTGCAATAATCGCAACAGTGATCATTAATTCAATTAGAGTGAAACCCGCCTGCATAGATCGACGACTACCATCTCTATTTCTATACATTTTGTTACTCTCTTCACCATCTACAGAGGTGGATCAGGAAATTTGAACAACACTTATAAGTGATATTTTGCTCCCCAAATGATGTTATAAACATCAATATATGGAGTATTTTATGACACGTAGACCAAGAAGAAATCATTCAAATGACT